>CALLQC010000085.1 GCA_938015255.1 uncultured Erythrobacter sp. | reverse complement strand
CTGGGAGCGCGGCGAAAGGACCGGCTGGAGGCGCTCGCAAATGAAATTGGCGCGAATGCTGCCGCGATTGCGATGGATGTGGCGCACGAGGCGGATATCATCGCCGGATATGACGCAGCCGAAGCGGCGCTGGGGATGGTCGACACTGTCATCGCCAATGCCGGCGTGGATGGAGCTGGCATGGCCACCGATATGCCCGAAGTCGAGATCGAGCGCACACTTGCGATCAACCTCAAAGGCGCGATCCTGACCGCGCGCGAAGGCGCAAAGCGGATGATCGCCAACAAGGTTGAAGGGGGGCGGATCGTCATGATCGCCTCGATCACCGCGTTCGAACCCTCGCCCGGCCTTGTCGCGTATTCTGCCAGCAAAGCGGGCGTCGTTCAGGCCGCGCGCAGCATGGCGCGCGAATGGGCGCGCGCCGGGATCTGCGTGAACACGATCTCGCCCGGCTATATCCGAACCGCAATCAACGATGACTGGTTCGGCACTGAAGCGGGCAAGAAACAGATGAACCGATTCCCCAAACGCCGGTTGATGGGCGAAGAGGGCCTCGACGGGGCGATCCTGCTGCTGTGCTCGGATGCAGCAGAATTCATCACCGGCAGCGACTTTGTGCTCGATGACGGGCAAACGCTGTAGCCGTGCGAAAGGGGCGTAAGGTTAGCCTTGCCGCGCATGACCCAGGCTGGGTAGAGCAGGCAGGTAAGGAATCGGCAAAGTTGAGATCGGCGGTCGGAGCGATCATTGCCGTTCATCACATCGGTTCGACTTCGGTTCCGAGCATATGCGCTAAGCCAACAATTGATTTGCTCGGCATAGTGAATAGCCTTGTGGCGTTTGACCAAAACCGCAGTGCAATCGAGCAAACCGGATATCGCTGGCGCGGCGAATACGGGCTGGCAGGGCGGCGCTACTGCGTCTTGGACGACCCCGATAGCGGGGACCGGATAGTCAACCTGCATTGCTATGAAACCGGCGATCCGGCGATAGAGCGGCATATCGTCTTTCGCGATTATCTGCGGGCGCACCCCCAGATCGCCTCGCAATATGAACGGGTAAAGAAACGCTGCGCCGAGCTGCATCCGTGCGACACTCAGTCATACAGCGAAAGCAAAGCTGATTGGATTGTCCGCACAGAGCGTGATGCGCTCAAATGGGCTTCACCTTAAAGCCCTTCGCCCCAGTCCTTCGATTTGGCCCATTCGAGATGCGAGGTGTGCTTCATACCCAACAGGTCGCGCGCGTTTTTCGGGTCAACCAACAAAGGCGATTGAGCCTGCGAATTGTAGAAGGCGTAGAATTTCGCCATCCCGTCATAGATTGAGAGCGGCTGAACCTCGCGCGATCCGGTCACAAGCTCGCTCATGCGGGCGGCGAATTCATCGGGCTTGAGGCTTTGAAAGCGAACGGGTCTGCCGATCGCTTCTGTCAGGTTCGCCGCCACCTCGTCTCCGGTCAGCGCTTCGGGTCCGCCCAGCGGCACATGCTGACCGTCCGCCGCACCGGTTTCCAGCGCGCGCCGCATTGCCTGCGCCACATCTTCAAGACACACCCAGTTAATTTTGAGCGTTGGCCCGGCCGGATAGGCAAAGATCCCGTCGCGCATGATCAGGGGCCGCGTCCAGAGGCGGTACTGGTTGTCCATGAACACGGTCGGTTCGATGAAGACGCACGGTATGCCGGTGTCTTCAAGCGCGCGCTCGATATCGCGCCTGCCATCATGCGCGGACAGGTCAAGGTCATGGTCTGCGACGTAACAGGCGGTGTTGAACACGATCTTTTTCAGTCCCGCGCGCTTTGCCCCTTGCGCGATAGAGCGTCCAAAATGCGCGGCTTTTGCCCTGTCAAATTCAAACGGAAGATGGAACGCCGCTGCATCCTGTCCGGCAAACGCCAGCGCCATCGCGTCCGCATCGTTAATATCGGCATGCACGATGGGCAGATCGGGAAACGGCGTATCGGCCATCGCATTCTCGCGCCTGACCCCCGCAGTCACTTCAAAGCCCGCGTCCAGCAATTCGCTGACCAAGGGCTGCCCCTGATCGGCGGGTGCGCCGAGTACGCAGACCTTTTCGATTGTCATCAGCCTGCCGCCATTGCCGCAACTTCAGCAGCGTCGAAATAATGGATGCGCAGGCTCTTCATCTTTCCGTCCTCGAACTCGCCCATCTCGCACACCGTCTGGCTGAAGGTCTCGCCGCCGCCCTTGGGCGTCATGGTCAGCGTTAAAACTGTGACCGCATGGCTATCGCCGCCGGTGATATCGTGAATGTCGACCTTGGCCTCGGCCCAGGTGCCATACATCGCCGCTGCGCAGCGTTGCAGCGCGTCCTTGCCGCGCCATTCCCCTGCAAAGGGCAGGCAATCGGCTTCGTAGAGCACGAAATCGGGGTGAAGCAGACTTTCGACTGTGTCCCAATCACGGGCGCCAGCAGCGGCATAGACCGCCGCCTGGATTTCACGCGGTGTCATAGCGGTCAGCCGATGGTACCGATGACAGCGCCGACCTTGTATTTGGCCCCTTCTTCCCCGGTGGGATGAATGATGCCGCTCGTCTGTGCTTCGATCTCCACCGTCGTCTTGTCAGTTTCAGCGGTGTAGATGATGTCGCCTTTCGCCACCTGTTCACCCTCACCAAACATCCATTCGGCCAGAGTGACTTCGGTCGCGCTCATACCCAGTTTGGGAATGCGGATTTCTTCAGCCATTTATCCCGTCCCCTTACGCTTTTCCAACGCTGGCCTTGATCTGGCCGACAATCTCGTCCTTGGTCGGGATCCATGCTTGCTCCAGATGCGTCGCGAACGGCACAGCGGAGAATGTGCCGCCAATCCGGCGCACCGGACCTTTGAGGTTGTCCCAGCATTTCTCTTGAATGTTCGCGGCGATTTCAGCGCCGGTTCCGAACGGACGAACTGCCTCGTGCAGTGTCAACGCGCGGCCCGTTTTGTTCACACTCGCGAGCACCGTTTCCTCGTCATAGGGCGCGATGGTGCGCAGATCGACGACCTCAACACTGATCCCCTCTTTCTCAAGATCTCCTGCCACTTCGAGTGCATCGAGCACTGTGCGGCCATAGGTAATGAGCGAGATGTCGGAACCTTCCTTGGGAACAGCCGCCTTGCCCAGCGGCACACGGTAACCCGGGCCGGGGTCTTCGGATGTGAGGCCGTAGCAAAGGATGTTTTCGATGAAGATCACCGGGTCATTCGCATCAATCGCAGAGCGCATCAGCCCGCGCGCATCGGCCGCGTTGGACGGAGTGACCACGTGCATCCCGGCGACGTGGGCAAACCACGCCTCCAGCATGTCCGAGTGCTGACCGCCAAAGCCCACCCCCACACCGGTGGTGGTGCGAATCACAATAGGGCACGGGGTCTGCCCGCCGCTCATAAAGCGCAGCTTGGCTGCGTGGTTCACGATCTGGTCCATACACACGCCGACAAAATTCATCAGCATGATCTCGGCAATGGGCCGCTGTCCGGCGAGCGCCGCGCCCACCGCCGCGCCGATAATCGCGGTTTCGGAAATCGGCGTCGCGCGGATACGGTTTTCTCCGTATTTTTCGGTCAGGCCCGCGGTGACTTTGAACACGCCCCCACCCTGCTTTGCGGAAACATCTTCGCCTAAGCAGAACACGCCATCATCTTCGGCCATCGCCTCGTCAATCGCGAGGTTGAGAGCCTGCGTCATGGTGATCTCGGCCATTATGCGGTCTCCTCAAGCACATCTTTGTAAATTTCATCGGTGTCCGGCAGTGGCGCATCGAGCGCGTGCTGAACCGCGCCTTCGATCTCTGCATCGATATCGGCGACGATCTTATCGAGTTCCTCTTCGGTAAACTGGCGCTCCAGCATGACGTTGCGCAGCTTGGGCAGTGGGTCTTCTGCCTGCATTTCGGCGAGGTGCTCCTCTGGCATGTAGGAGAAGTCGGAGCCGAAGAAGTGCCCCATCATGCGGTAACACATCGCCTCGACCAGCACCGGACCCTTGCCACTGCGCGCATGTTCAACCGCGTCGGCCATGGCGGGGTAGATCTGGTTCACGTCATTCCCGTCGACCGTCACGCCCTTCATCCCGTACCCTTCCGCGCGTGCGGCGATATTGGGGCTGTCAGTATGATCGGCATAGGCGGTGTGTTCGCCATAGCGGTTGTTCTGGCACAGGAAGATAACCGGCAGCTTGTAAAGCTGGGCCATGTTCATCGCTTCGTGAAAACCGCCAATATTTGCCGCACCATCGCCAAAGCTGACCAGTGTCACACGACCATCGCCATTGTTCTGGCTGGCCATTGCGAGCCCGTTGGCAATCGGAAGGCCCGAGCCAACAACCCCGGTCGTCACCATGATCCCGGTGTCCGGATCGGTGATGTGCATTGTCCCGCCCTTGCCCTTGCAGGTTCCGGTCGCCTTGCCGAGGCATTCGCCCCACCATTTCTGGATCGGAATACCCTTGGCGGTCTGCTCGCCCTGCCCGCGATAGGTGCAAACGACGTAGTCATCGTCCTCCAGAGCAGCCATCGCGGCGGCGGAGACAAGCTCCTGCCCGCGCACGCAATAATACATCACGGCGACCTTGCCCTGCATAAGCAGCTCGCGGAACTTCTCGTCCGTGCGGTTCACCTTCATAGTGCGGGTGTAGATATCGAGCAGTTTATCGCGGTCTATTTCAGCCATGGAAATGGGCCTTCCTTTGAGGATGTTTGCTTAGAACTGGAGCGCCTTTGGGTTTGTACGCGCTTTAGAACTGCACTCTTTGCGTAAAGCCGCCATCGACCACGATATTCGCACCGGTCATGTACGGCACAGCGGGGCTGGCGGTGAACACGATGGCGTTAGCCACCTCGGTATCGTTGCCGAACCGGCCCATCGGCATTTTCGCGAGCGTTCCGTTGAACAATTCCGGCATCGCGCCTTCGATCACTTCCCAGTTGCCGCCGGGATAATAGATCGCGCCCGGTGACACGCAGTTTACACGAATTCCCTGCGGCGCGAGCGCCTGCGAAAGCTGCGATCCATAGGTAATCAGCGCTGCCTTCAATGCGTTGAAGGCTTGCGGCGCAATAAAGGTTTCAAGCGCTGCAGTGGATGACATGAACAGGATCGATCCGCTGTCCGAATTGGCAAGATGCGGCGTGAGTGCTTCCACCCCGTTCACCGCGCCCATAATGTCAAAATCGAGCGCGTTCTGCCAATCGCCCGTCCCGCCCGTTCCAGAGCTGGAGGCCGTGTGGATGAAGATATCGCACCCGCCGAGTTCGCCGGCGGCTTTTTCGAGCCATGCTTTATAGGCATCGCCGCCATCGTTCATGTCAAACACCTCGGCAAAAACCTTGCCAGGCCCTGCTGCATCGATGGCTTCTTTCGCCGCCTCGATCTTGTCTTCCTTTCGGCTGAAGAAAGCGACATCCGCGCCTTCGGCGGCGAACAGTTTCAGCGATGCCAGGCCAAGCCCGTGCGCACCGCCATTCATGATGACTTTCTTGCCTTTGAGTCCGAGATCCATTGCCGCTCTCCATCCGCGATTAAGTGATGGTCAAGGGGATAGGAGGCGCAGGGCCCGCGCGCACTCGTCAAAAATGTGGGGTGTGAAGGATAATTGTTTTCGCACGCCGCCCGGCGTTAGAGAAAAAACAAACAAAACATGCTCGCTTACAGCGAGAATGGTGCCACGAGAGAGAATTGAACTCTCGGCCTCGTCATTACCAATGACGCGCTCTACCACTGAGCTACCGCGGCACATCCAAACAGGCGCGCGCTATTGTCGTGCACGCGCAGAAAGTCAAGCCAAGCTTGAAGCGTTTTTCCGTGCTAGCGCTTCACCACTTGAGCGCAAGCGCCAATAACGGCAAAGCATTTCACATGAGTGAAGATCCAAGCAAGAAAATGTCGCGGGAAGAGCGTCTGGCGGCCAAGCTGCGCGAGAACTTGCGCCGCCGAAAGACACAGGGACGGGCCATGAAGAGCGAATCGCAGGATAACGGGCTTCCCAACGACCCGCGCGATAGCTAGTGCACTCGCGAATACTCCGGAGGATACATTGCCGAAATTGATCCTGGTGCGCCACGGCCAAAGCCAGTGGAACCTTGAGAACCGGTTTACTGGTTGGTGGGATGTCGATCTGACCGAGAAAGGCGTGGCCGAGGCCAAAGCCGCCGGTGCGCTGATGAAGGATAAGGGCGTTCTGCCCACGACCTGTTTCACATCTGTCCAGACCCGCGCGATCAAGACCCTGAATCTTGCGCTGGAAGAGGCAGGTCGTCTCTGGCTTCCGGTAACAAAAGACTGGCGCTTGAATGAACGGCATTATGGCGGCCTGACAGGACTGAACAAGCAGGAAACACGCGACAAACACGGCGACGAGCAGGTTCATATCTGGCGCCGCAGTTTCGATACGCCCCCGCCTCCGATGGAGCCGGGCAGCGAATATGATCCGGGCGCGGACCCGCGCTATGACGGGATCGACGTGCCTTATACCGAAAGCCTCAAACTTACGATCGAGCGCGTCCTTCCCTATTGGGAAAGCGACATTCTGCCGGTTCTCGCGAGCGGAGAGACCGTGATCATCTCCGCCCATGGCAACAGCCTGCGTGCGCTTGTCAAACACCTTTCCGACATTTCGGATGAAGACATCACCGGTCTGGAGATTCCAACAGGACAGCCAATCGTCTACGATTTCGATGACAACTTGGTGCCGGGCGAACGGTACTATCTGAAGGACAGCTGAGGGGCGCTGCCAGCATGGCAAGGGACGGAACAGGCAAAATAGCAATCGTGATGGGGAGCCAGTCCGACTGGCCGACCATGAAGCTGGCAAGCGAAATTCTGGGCGAGCTCGAAGTCGAGCACGAGGCGCGCATTGTTTCTGCTCACCGCACCCCCGACCGTATGAGCGCCTTCGCCAAAGGTGCCGAGGGCGAAGGCTTTGACGTAATCATCGCTGGCGCTGGCGGCGCGGCGCATTTGCCCGGTATGATTGCGGCGATGACGCATTTGCCAGTGCTAGGCGTGCCGGTTCAGTCAAAGGCGCTTTCAGGCTGGGATAGCCTGCTCTCGATCGTTCAGATGCCCGCAGGTGTCCCCGTGGGCACGCTGGCAATTGGCGAGGCAGGGGCCAAGAACGCGGCGCTGATGGCGGCTGCAATTCTTGCCCTGTCCGATGAAGACCTGTCCGAGCGCCTGCAGGACTGGCGTGCGGCGCGCACGGGTGATGTGGGTGAGGTTCCGAGCGACTGATGCTGGCTCCTGGATCAACCATCGGCATTCTTGGCGGCGGTCAGCTCGGCCGGATGATGGCCATGTCGGCGCTCCAGCTGGGCTTTCGCGTAATCGGCTATGCGCCCGCAGGTGACAACGTTGCCGCCGCTGCATGCAATGATTTCTTCGAGAACGGCTGGGGAGACAAGGCGGCGCTGGGTACATTTGCGAGCCGCTGTGACATCGTGACGTGGGAGTTTGAAAACGTTCCGCTTGCCGCAGTCGAAGCAATCCCCGCCAACATGCTGGCGCCGCATCCCAAAGCGCTTGCCATTGCGCAGGATCGGCTCAACGAGAAACGCTTTGTCGAAGAGCTGGGCGCGAAATGCGCGCCCTACATGCGGGTCGACAGTGATGATGATTTCGCCCGCGCAATCGAGCGGGTCGGCACGCCGGGCATCCTCAAAACCGCGCGCGATGGCTACGATGGCAAGGGTCAGTGGCGCGTCGCGAATGCGCATGATGCGCAGGGCGTGCGCTTTCCCGGCCGTGCCTGCATTTATGAAGGCATGGTCAATTTCGAAACCGAGTTTTCGGTTATCCTCGTCCGTTCCTCATCCGGAGAGATCCGGTTCTGGGATTCGACCGCCAACACCCACAAAGGCGGGATGCTCGAAAGCTCGGTCCTGCCAGCTGGCGACCTAGTAGAGGCGCAGGTCGGAGAGGCACGTGCCATCGCGGAAAAAACCGCCAATGCGCTGCAATATGTCGGTGTGCTGACGCTCGAATTTTTCGCAACCGGCGCCGGACCCGTCTTCAACGAGATGGCTCCGCGCGTGCACAATTCGGGTCACTGGACCATCGAAGGCGCGGCGACCAGCCAGTTTGAGAACCATATTCGGGCGGTAGCCGGTCTGCCGCTGGGTGAAACAGGCACCCGCTTCGCCAGCGTGGACATGCGCAATATCGTAGGTGAGGACGCGCTTTCAGCGCACCGGATATTGAACGAAGCGGGCGAACCGCACTTGCACCTATACGGTAAGAAAGAAGCGCGCGATGGCCGAAAGATGGGGCATGTTACGCGGGTGAGTCACGAAAAGCCGTGAGCTCGATGGAAGAACTGCAAATTGTCCTGATCTACGCGCGCGCCAGCAATGGAGCGATCGGCCACGAAGGTAAGCTTCCATGGCACCTGCCCGCTGACCTGAAGCGGTTCAAATCATTGACCATGGGCAAGCCGATGGTGATGGGCCGCAAGACCTTCGAAAGCCTGCCCGGAATCTTGCCGGGCCGCCGCCATATCGTCCTTACCCGCCGTGAAAACTGGGACAGCGAAGGCGCGGAGCAGGCGCATTCGGTGGATGAAGCTGTCGCCATGGCGCGTGAAAACAATTCAACAGGTGAGATCTGCGTTGTCGGGGGTGCCGCAATCTATGACGTGTTCCGCCCGCGCGCGCACCGCATCGAAGTCACAGAAATCCACGCTGAGTTCGAAGGCGACACCTTCATGAAACCGTTGGGCGCCGATTGGCACGTGAGCCACCGCGAGGATCATGCCGCGAGCGGCGAAAAACCAGCCTATTCCTTCGTCACCTACACCCGCACCCTGGACGATGCCTGATGCGCTGGCTCGATCATCGTGAGAACATTCCGCAAACCTTGCGCGGTGCGGTGATCGCGCTCGGCAATTTTGACGGGTTTCATCGAGGGCATCAGGCGGTCGCGGGCGAAGCAATCAAGTGGGCGCACGAAGAGGGCCGCCCGTCGATCATTGCGACATTCGATCCGCACCCGGTGCGCTTTTTCAAGCCTGATGTACCCCCCTTTCGTCTGACAAATCTCGAACAGCGGCAGGAGCTGTATCTGGCAGCGGGCGCAACGGCGATGCTCGTGTTCCATTTCAACGGAGAGCTTGCCGGGACCAGCGCAGAGGATTTCATCACTGACATCCTGATTGATCGGTTCGGCGCGCACGGCGTGGTGACCGGCGGCGACTTCACGTTTGGCAAAATGGCCAAGGGCAATGTCGATCTGCTGCGCAGTTTCGGGGCCGAAAAGGGCATCAAATCGCGGGTCGTCACCGCCATTGAGGGCCACGGCGACATTGTCTCGTCGAGCCGCGTGCGCGAAGCGCTGCGTGAGGGCAACCCGCAATTGGCTGCCGAATTGCTGACCCGCCCGTTTGCGATCCGCGGCATCGTTGAACACGGCGATAAGAACGGACGCAAATTGGGTTACCCCACCGCCAATGTCGCCATTGAAGGCTATCTGCGCCCGAAATACGGCGTCTACGCGGTGACGGGAAAAATCCTCGCCACCGGACAGGTTCTCAAGGGCGCGGCGAATATCGGCATCCGGCCGCAATTCGAGCCGCCAAAGGAATTGCTCGAGCCCTATTTCTTCGACTTCTCCGGCGATCTTTACGGTCAGGAAATCGAAGTCGCCTTCCACCACTTCCTGCGGGGCGAGGCGAAGTTTGACAGCCTCGACGAACTCATTGCCCAGATGGAGCGCGACTGCGCCAAGGCGCGCGAGCTGCTTGGATGAGGAAATACGCGCTGCGGGTGGGAACGGTGCTGGCCCTCGCCCTGCTCATCCTTTCGGTGACCAATGCCAGCTGGCTTGCGCCAGAACCCAAAGGCGCGCCCAAGCTGATCGACCATCGCGGGTTTTACCAGCTTTATGACAAGGCAGGTGTCGGGCGCGACACATGCACGGCGGACCGGATCTATGATCCGTATCATCGCTATCTTGAAAACACGGTAGAAAGCGTGCTGCGCTCGCAGAAAATGGGCGCGTGGATGGTAGAGGTCGATATCGCGCCCACCAGGGACGGCGAGCTGGTCATATTCCACGACTGGACGCTTGATTGCCGCACCGATGGCAGCGGAAACGTGCGTGATGCGACGCTTGAGCAGCTCAAAGCGCTCGATATCGGCTATGGCTACACCGCTGATGGCGGCAAGACCTATCCGTTTCGCGGGCAATTCGTCGGCGCGATGCCGACATTCGAGGAAGTCGCAAGCGCGCTGCCAAAACGCGGCAAGCTGATGATCAACTTCAAGTCGAAAGACCCCGCCGAAGCGGATCTTGTCGCCTCCAAGATGAAGGCGGTGGGCCGCGACCCGGTGAAAGCGGGCGATGCGTTTTACGGCCACACCGGCCCGATCAATCGCATCCGCGAGCTTTATCCTGATGTCTGGGCGTGGAACCAGCAGAACGCGAAAGCCTGCTCGCAGGATTACGTCACTTATGGCTGGACCGGATATCTGCCCGAAAGCTGCCGGGGCGAGACGATGATCGTGCCGCTCAATTACCAGTGGGCGTTCTGGGGCTGGCCCAATCGGCTGATCGCGCGGATGGAGGAGTATGGCGGCGAAGTGATCGTGATCGGTCCGGTCGGCGGGGATCGCCCGCGCGGGCTGACCCTGCCCGAACAGCTCACTGAAATTCCGGCCAGTTTCAACGGATATGTCTGGGTCGAAGACGGCTTCACCGCGCTCCCTGCACTCTTTCCCAGCTTCGATGATCGCACGCAGGAAGAGATCGATGCAGCCGACGCTGCTCTGGAGCGTCGCCGCGGGCGCGAATGACAGGCGCAATAAGGGTTTCCTGCGCGCTCGCAATGTCCTAACGGACGCGGCCTATGTCTGATCAATCACGCGACCTTAAAGATACGGTCTTCCTGCCGAAGACCGACTTCCCGATGAAAGCCGGCCTTCCGCAGAAGGAACCGGGCATTGAGGCGCGCTGGCGTGAGATTGATCTGTACCGTAAACTGCGCGAAGCACGAGAGGGCCGTGAGAAGTTCATCCTCCACGATGGCCCGCCTTACGCCACTGGCGATATGCATATCGGCCATGCGCTGAACCATATCCTGAAAGACATGGTCTGCCGCACGCAGAACCTGCTGGGCAAAGACGCGCCATATGTGCCGGGCTGGGACTGCCACGGCCTTCCGATCGAATGGAAGGTCGAGGAAAAGTACCGCAAGGAGAAGAAGAACAAGGACGAGGTTCCCGCAAAGGAATTTCGCGCTGAATGCCGCGCCTATGCGCAAGGATGGGTCGATACCCAGCGCGAGCAGCTGAAACGCCTCGGCATCATGGGCGATTGGGACAATCCCTATCTCACGATGGATTTCCAGGCCGAGGGCACGATCGTCGCCGAGCTGATGAAGTTCGTCGAGGCGGGCAATATCTATCGCGGCGCGAAGCCTGTGATGTGGTCCCCGGTCGAAAAGACCGCGCTGGCCGAGGCCGAGGTCGAGTACGAGGACCTGACGGATAGCCCGCAGATCGATGTGGCGTTCGAAATCATCGAAAGCCCGATCGAGGAACTGGTCGGCGCGCATGCGGTGATCTGGACGACGACGCCGTGGACGATCCCGGTAAACCAGGCTTTGGCCTATGGGCCGGATGTTGAGTATGTCTTGGTGGAGACGTTGAGTTCCGGAGTCGTAGGTTGGGGCGATCAGGAGGATGCGGCCAACGCCAATCGGGACAGAGGCTACTTCAAAAGAAAATTCGTGGTAGCTGCGGCCCTTCTTGATGATTTCGGGGAGCGCATTGGTGCGTATCTGACTTCGCTTCTGAAGGCCGAAGGTCACGACTCGACTGCGAGGATCTCGTTCCACACCCATCAAAAGTTTAAAGGCTCAGACCTCGCCGGAGCAAAGGCCCGCCATCCGATGCACAAACTCGGCGGGTTCTACGAAACTTCGCGCCCCATGCTCGAAGGCGATTTCGTCACCACTGAAAGCGGCACCGGCCTTGTCCACATGTCGCCCGATCACGGCGAGGATGATTTTGAGCTGTGCAAGGCCAACTGCATCAACCCCGTCTTTGCGGTGATGGATGACGGGCGTTACCGCGACGATTGGCTGTGGCTCGGCGGGGACGATGAGCGCCGCCGCTCTGTCATCAACAAGCCATTCAAC
>CALLQC010000084.1 GCA_938015255.1 uncultured Erythrobacter sp. | reverse complement strand
GGCCGCAAGATTATCGTCGATACCTATGGCGGCGCTGCGCCCCATGGCGGCGGCGCTTTCAGTGGCAAGGACCCGACCAAGGTTGACCGCAGCGCTGCCTACATCACGCGCTACCTTGCCAAGAATGTTGTCGCCGCAGGTCTGGCGACGCGCTGCACGATCCAGATTGCTTACGCGATTGGCGTGTCCGAGCCGCTTTCGCTGTATGTCGACACGCATGGCACCTGTGCTGATGGTGTCGACGATGCGAAGATCGAAGATGCGATCCAGTCGATCGGTAAACTCGGTGGACTCACACCGCGCGCGATCCGCACCCATCTCGGCCTTAACAAGCCGATCTATCGCAAAAGTGCAGCTTACGGCCATTTCGGCCGCAAGGCTGATGGCGATTTCTTCCCTTGGGAAAAAACGGACTTGGTCGAAGACTTGAAGGCAGCAATCGCTTGATCTGCTAGGCGCACCCCATGGCTGCGCCGCCTTCTTGCTCCCGTCCAACTCCAGCGCTTTATGCACTGACCGGCCTTGCTGTGCTTGGCACCGCCTGGGGAAGCGCGCTTGCCATCGCGTTGCCACCGCAGGCAGTGGTTAACCCCGCTGTGTCGGGCGTGGATCATGCGGCAGACCGCTTGGTTTGGCTTTTCACCATTGTCTTCGCTGACGACACGTTCCGCCTCATGCTCGCCATGCTGTTCGGCGCGGGTTGCCTGCGGGTATTGGGAGAAAATGGGCAAGTACCCGCCCGGTTTTATGCAGGCCTCGGATTGCTGCTGTTGTTTGGGACGGTCCATTCGGTAATCCTGACCGAGACAGATTTTCTGCGCGCCTTCGCTGCCTCAGGCCTGGCGCTGCCGATACTCGCAAGGATGAATAGCCCGGCTCTTTACGCGGTCGCAATCGGCTTCGTCGGGGTACACACCGGCGGAGGCATGGTGGTTTTTGGCAGCAGCGTTGTCGATTATTACGCAGGGCGCATTGGAACCGATGCCGCGTTACTCGTGGAGCGTCACTATGGCCATGATGCAGCGGCTCTTGAACATTCCCTTGAGATCGGGCGGCTTGGCTTTCGCGAATATATCATCGCGCGCCTCGATAGCATCGGCCCACAATTCAGATCGGTGCTCGCAACCTTGCCAATCACGCTGGCAGCGATGGCATTGGGTATGGCCCTTTCGAAAGATCGGATGTTTGCCCGCGAATGGCGCATGTTTCGCTTGCAGCGCCTCGCCGCCATATCCGGAGCCATCGCTCTTGCGGGGCTCTTCGCGCTCGCGTTTTGGGCCTCTCAAGAAGGTTTCCCTGCTCCAATTGTTGGAGCGGCGGCTCTGGTTCTCTCAGCCCCTTTTGATCTGCTCCTTGCCCTATCTTATGCGGCGCTCGGCATGGCGTTTTTTGGCGGGCGTGGACGGATCGTGAGTGGATTGGCGGCTGTCGGGCAGCTGCCTCTCACCAATTACCTTCTTACATCGGCCGTCTTGTCGATTGTTTTTGCAAGCTGGGGACTGGGATTGTTTGGCACGCTGAGCCGAACGCATTGCGCAATCATCAGCCTGATCCCTGCTGCAGCTATGCTGCTCTGGTCGCCCCTGTGGCTGCGCTGTATCCAGTTCGGTCCGCTTGAGTGGCTGTGGTGCAAAGCAAGCCGGTGGAATGCCTAATCGTCTTCGCCGAGCATCGGGGAAGGGCGATCAAGTGCCAATTCCGCATCGGAGAATGTAAACGGTGATCGCACCCCAGGCATCCCGTTGAGGTCCACGCGCAATCCGCGCGCGATCACTTGCGGATCGGCAAACACTTCATCCAGATTATTGATCGGCCCTGCAGGTACGCCAGCTGTTTGGCAGGCCTTGAGCAGATCGGCTTTGGTCCATTGCGACGTTGCCTGCCCGATTTCCGCGTCCAGTGCTGCCGCGTTGCTTACCCGGGCGCTGTTCGAAAGAAAGCGAGGATCGTCTGCAAGGTCCTCTCGCCCGAGCAGCTTCACCAGTTTAGCAAACAAGCCATCATTGGCCGGAGCCAGGATAACGTGGCCATCGCTCGCCGGAAACACTCCATAGGGCGCAACCTGCGCGTGTGCATTGCCCATGCGCGGCGGATTGTTTCCGGTATTGAGATAATAGCTCGCCTGATTGGCCAGCATCGCGACGGAGCAATCCATCAGCGCCATATCGATCTGCTGGCCAGTGCCGGTACGATGCCGCTGGAACAGCGCTGCCTGGATCGCGTTGGCAGCCCACGTTCCGGTGGCAAGATCGGAGATCGATACGCCCATTTTCACAGGGTCACCGGTTTGTTCGCCGGTGACAGCCATAAAGCCGCTCATGCCCTGAATGACGAAATCATACCCGGCTTCATGCGCGCGCGGCCCCGTTTGCCCGAAGCCCGTAATCGAACAATAGACGAGGCGCGGATTGACGGACTCTAGCGAAGCATAATCGAGGCCGAACCTGGCCAAGCCGCCGGTCTTGAAGTTTTCGATCACCACATCGGCATCGCGGGCGAGATCGCGGACGCGCACTAGGTCATCCGCATTGCCGAAATTCGCGACAATCGAGCGCTTACCGCGATTGCACGCGTGGTAATAGGCCGCCTCGCGCTGCACATTGCCCTTGGCATCGACACGCTCAACCCAGGGTGGCCCCCACAACCGTGTGCCGTCTCCTTCCGGACTTTCGACCTTGATCACATCCGCGCCAAGATCAGCGAGGATCTGACCGGCCCATGGACCGGCAAGGACGCGGGCAAGCTCAAGAACTTTCAGGCCTGCAAGGGGTGCCTTGTCGTTGCGAGGAGATTGGAACCACATGCGCCATCTGCTCCCCGAAAGCCCGCCCCAGGTCAAGCCGGTAGGCCGACGAGTGCTTCGAATTGCGCAAGTTTGTTTGCGAAATCCAAAATCTCATGCAACATCCCGGACGGACAGAATAGGGGTTCACGGGATGAAATCACTGTACCGGCTTGGCATTTTAGGAGCAGTCGCACTTTCGTTGGGGGCGCCAGCGACCGCTCAGCGTGCGTTGGAAATCGATGCGAGCTCGGAGTGGACCCATCCACATAGCGGCATAGGTGTGCCCAGCAGCCTTGTTGGGATCCCGCGCACGGGGGCAACGGAATTTGCGCCAGATTTCCTGAATCTGGGTTTCTCTTACACCGCCGATGGCGAAACGATTACGCTCTACATCTACCGTGATACCAATGGCGGAGTGCCCGTTTGGTTTGAGCAGGCGCGGCTTGGCATCGAAAGGCGCGACGCTCTTGGAAAGCCGCAGCTCGCCTATTCGGTCGAGGCATATGGTTGGCCTGGAGCAGAAGAGTGGCAGGGGCAGCGTGCCATCTATGCCACTCCGAAAAGCTCCGCCGTCAACAGCACAGGGCTCGCGCTGTTTTCGATCAACGGCTGGTTCGTAAAAATGCGCGCAAGTTCAAACACCCGCTCCCCAGAGGAATTAGGGCAATGGATTGATGCCGCTTTGTCGCAAGTGACACCGCCAGAATCGCAGGTGGTCCAAGCGAAATCGGTCGCCGTTGAAGACTGTGCCGAAAAGCTGCAATTCAAGAAAAAGGCCAAAGACGCGAAACTCGACGGCGGAGCCGGTTTGCTCGGGGCGCTTCTGGGTAATGTCATGGCCGAAAAGGTCAAAAATGAACGTGCAGACGAGGCACCAAAGCCCGCTGTGGCGTGGTGCCGCGATGGCGCACTTGGCGGGATGCAGGTCGCCTATCGCGCGAATGCTTCGACCGATAGTTATCTGATCGCTCTTGGTGATAGCGGAATTGGAGTTTCTGTCGCTCCTGACTCCGTTTCCGCCATCCTCAGCCAGAAATCAGACAAAGACAAACCAGCCTATGCAATTACGGTCGTCACAGACAGACAGCGCATAAGCTTTATGTCGCAAGATCGGCTGCCGTCTTTCAAACGCGTAATGGAAGTGATCAATGCGGATCGGCGCACCGGAAGTGTCTCGACATGGGGAGAAGATTCCAAAATCGAGATCAATTCCGACGTCTTGAAGTGAGGCTGGCTACCTACGCGTCCACCAGATCAACTTCGTAAGCCGCCGTTGTCTTTTCCGCGACCTCTTCCTCGGTCACACCGGGAGCCAGCTCGATCAGACGGAACGGCGCATCTTTTGCTGCACGGTGAAAAACGCCCAGATTGGTGATGACCATATCAACCACGCCAGCACCCGTAAGAGGCAGGGTGCATTCCGGAATGAGCTTGGGCGAACCATCTTTTGCGTTGTGATCCATCACCACGATGATCTTTTTAACACCCGCGACCAGATCCATCGCGCCGCCCATGCCCTTGATCATCTTGCCCGGAATCATCCAGTTGGCGATGTCTCCGTTTTCGGCCACTTCCATCGCTCCCAGAACAGTCAGGTCGATATGCCCGCCGCGGATCATGGAAAAGCTGGTCGCGCTGTCGAAATAGGCGCTGTGCGGCAGTTCACTGATGGTTTGTTTGCCGGCATTGATCAGATCCGGATCGACTTCATCATCATAAGGGAAGGGGCCAATGCCCAGCATTCCGTTTTCGCTCTGCAATGTTACCAGCATGCCTTGCGGGATATGGTTTGCCACCAGCGTCGGGATACCGATGCCGAGATTGACGTAATACCCGTCTTCAAGCTCGCGCGCAGCGCGCGCAGCCATTTGGTCGCGGGTCCAGCCGTGTGCTTCCTGTGTCATTGCTGTGATGTTTCCTCTGAAGTAACGATCGCCTGGCCCTTGCCGGGCAAGGGGCCGATCGGTGATGATTGGGGTGATAGCAGGAACCAGCCATTGCCGATCAGCCGTTCAAGCCTGAGCGCGGCATTGGGATTCTTGAGGTAGTTGTAGAGTTCATCAAAATCGGCGCGCTCTGCACCCGCGATGGCGAACAGGCAGAATTCGCGCGCCAGTTCGGCTCGGCGTGTTTGTTTGCGATCGGCGGGATAACGCATCAGCAGCAGCAGATCTTCGCCTGTCGGATCAAGTCCCGTCGTCATAAGAGCGCTGCGCACAATATCGGCATTGGCGGCAGAATTTCCCGAAATCCAGGCTATCGAAACGCCATTGCGGCGGATCGCGGCAAGATCTTGCGCGATTTGCGGCCAGTCAGAGATATCTTCCACGCCAGAAAATATCTGCTTGGCGGGATCCATGTCGATCAGGATGACCGGCGGCGCGTCTTCGCACAGTATACGTTCGCCATCGAGTGCGCTGGGTTCTGCAAGGACAGCCGACGGAACGCTATCCTCTCCGATCTTTTCGACCACACCTTCAGTGTAGCGCGCCATTGATGCGAGAGAACCGCTTGTCGGTCTGGTGTAACCAACCGGTTCGCCCGCGCCGACAGCACCTTTAGTCGCGGGAACTTGTGATGCCGCAGGCGTCGCAGCGATATTTTCGGGACCGGGGGCATTCGCTGTTGGTACCGGAGCCTGAGTTGGGGCCGAACCTGGCGTTTCGTCGGTCCGGCGCTCACTAATCCTGTCGCTGGTCGCCAGGGCTCCCCCCGCGACGAATGGCGCAGCGACAGCCGCCGCGACGCAGCCGCTGGTCAGCGGTACGCTCACAATCAGGAAGAAGAGAGCGGCAGCCCGCATTCACGCCTGTTCCCGCTCT
>CALLQC010000083.1 GCA_938015255.1 uncultured Erythrobacter sp. | reverse complement strand
GGGTAATAGGCAGTCAGCTGCACCGCGATGTCTCCACCATCGGACCAACCCCAGATCATCACTTCGCCGTTCCACCAGTCGGCACCGGTCCTGCGAAGGTGTTGCAACACGCGCAGGTGGTCAATGACCCTCTGGTCCATCGTGTAGTGTTTGAGAAACTCCTCGCTGCACTCGGACGGATAGCCGGCATCATGAGCAACGCCGGGCTTTTCCACCATGACCCGCGCATATTTGATCGGGCGATTGTTGCCGGGCCGATAGCTATAGCGGATGGTCGGACGCAGTTGGCCAATACAACTTGATCCGTCGACCATGATCAATAGCGGGACCTTCTCATCCGTTTCGGGACGGTCAAGAAAGTAGACCAATTCACGTTCGTCGATGGTCTTTATCGCCACGCGTTGTTCGTAAATGTATTTCGTCTGAGCGCTCACCTCGCCGCGCTCGACGTTTTGTGCAACAGCAGCGGAAATATTCACGGATGCCGCCAGGAGACCCAGGAGGATAGCACCCGAAAGTGTCTGGATTTTCCGCATCATATCAAATTTCCCTATCCACAGTTCGGGGCGACGAATGAGGTTCAACTTGCCGAGTTGCAAGCTGGTTGAATGATCGTGAAAGCCAGCGCTGCGCGTCCTTTGTGACTTAGTGAGGAGCCAGCCCCAGCTCGATCCCGGTGCGGTCTTCCAGCGCAAACCGGTCAAACAGGTCAGCGCTTGCATTGTTCAGGCCGACGACGCGCGTGTGGCGGCCATTGCGGCGCATCCGCTCGATCACTTTCTCCAGCGCGCCGATGGCCGAAATGTCCCAGAAATGCGCCTTGGACACGTCGATCACCACATGGTGCGCTGCGTCCTCATACTGGCTTTCCGGCCCCAGCTTCTCGATAAACTTGTCGACACTGGCGAAGAAGATTTCGCCGGTTACGACATAGACGGCACTGTTCGGGCGGCGAACACGCTCGACCGTGAAGAAGTTCTTGACCTTCTGCGCGAAGAAAATGCCCGACAGCAGCACCCCGACAAGCACGCCCAGCGCAAGATCGTGCGTCCACACCACCACAACAACGGTGGCGATCATAACGACCGAGCTTGTCCATGGATGATGCTTTATGTTCGGGATCGAGTTCCAGCTGAATGTCCCGATGCTGACCATAATCATCACGGCGACCAGCGCGGGCATCGGCACCTGCCCGACATAGGGGCCGAGCACGGTGAGCAGGAACAGCAGGAACGCGCCGGCCGTAAATGTCGAAAGCCGCCCTCGGCCGCCGGATGCCACGTTGATAACCGACTGGCCGATCATGGCGCAGCCGCCCATCCCGCCAAAGAACGCAGCGGCGATATTGGCGACGCCCTGACCGCCGCTTTCGCGCTGTTTGTTGCTTTCGGTATGGGTCATATCGTCCACGATCTGGGCCGTCAGCAGGCTTTCCAGCAGGCCGACCGCCGCCATGGTGAGCGAATAGGGCGCAATGATCGCCAGCGTTTCCCACGTGAACGGCACGTTGGGGACCGCGAAGAATGGCAGGCCGTCGGGCAGCTCGCCCTCGCCCGCAACATTGTTTACCGGCAGACCCCAGAACACCGCCGCCGCGGTCAGCAGGACAATCGCGACCAGCGGGCTCGGCACGATCTTGGTGACGCGCGGCAGCAGGTAAATGATCGCAAGGCCCGCTGCGACCATCGCATAGGTGTACCATGTGACCCCGTCCGCCCACGGATTAAGCTGTGGGATCTGCGCCATAAAGATCAGAATCGCGAGCGCGTTGACGAAGCCGGTGATGACAGAGCGGCTGACAAACTGCATCAGCAGGTCGAGCCGCAGGATCGCCGCAATGCCCTGGAAAATTCCCATCAGAATCGTCGCGGCGAACAGATATTCGACCCCGTAATCGCGCACCAGCGGGATAACCACCACGGCCACAGCCGCCGTCGCTGCCGAGATCATGCCGGGGCGGCCGCCCGTGAGCGCGATCACCATGGCGATCACAACACTGGCATAAAGGCCGACGCTCGGATCGACGCCCGCAATCAGCGCAAAACCGATAGCCTCGGGTATCAGCGCGAGGGCAACGACGATGCCTGCAAGGATGTCTGCCTTGGGCTGGGCCAGCCAGTCACGCTTGAAGGTCTCCGCGAAAGTGGCGGCTTGGGTCATAATACGTTTCCAGATTGTGCGCCGCGCGGCGCAGGGCGGATGCGACCGCCGGAAAGAGTTGTCAGCGTCCTAGAGAATTATGTTGCGGCGCACAACAGGCGGAAGTTCTGGATCGCGCGGTGGCGTTTCAAACCCCCGCCGCCTTCAGCGCCCGGTCCATATCCTCGGTCAGGTCCTCAATGTCCTCCAGCCCGACATTGATCCGCAGCAGCCCTTCGGTCACGCCCATTTCGGCGCGGGCTTCTTCGCTCATGCTGGCATGCGTGGTGCTGGCCGGGTGGCACATCAGGCTGCGTGCGTCGCCGATATTGTTGGAGATATCGATCAGCTCCAGCGCATCGAGGATGGCGAAGGCGCGGCTGCGCGAGCCCACGTCGAAGGCAAAGATCGGTCCTGTCGCCTCCATCTGGGCGACGGCAAGCTGATGGCGCGGGTGGCTGGGCAGCCCCGGATGGCGCATTTCGCCGCCCGCCTTCGCGATGCGCGGCTCCAGAAATTCGCCCAGCGCCACCGCGCTTTTGCTCTGGTGATGCGCGCGAAGGCTAAGCGTCTCCAGCCCCTTATGCACCACCCATGCGTTGAAGGGGGAGATATTGGGGCCGGTGTTGCGCTGGAACGGTAGTAGCACTTCGTCGATCCATTGCTGGGATCCGCACACCGCGCCTGCGAGCACCCTGCCCTGACCGTCCATCAGCTTGGTCGCGCTGTAAGCGACCACATCCGCGCCGAATTCCATCGGCCGCTGCAAGGCGGGCGAGGCAAAGGCGTTGTCGACCACGGTGGTGATGCCGTGCGCCCTCGCGAGATCGCAGACATGTTTAAGGTCCACCACGTCGAGCGTCGGATTGGCGGGGGTTTCGAAGAAAAACACCTTGGTGTTGGGGCGGATCGCCTGTTCCCATTCCGCGTCCACAGCGCTGTCGATCACGGTGGTTTCCACGCCAAAGCGCGGCAGCAGATGATCGACCAGCCAGCGGCAGCTTCCGAATGCAGCGCGCGCGGCGACGACATGGTCGCCGGTCGAAACCTGACACAAAAGCGCCGCTGTCATCGCCGCCATCCCGCTGGCCTGCGCGCGGCACGCCTCGGCCCCTTCGAGCAGTGCGATCCGTTCCTCCAGCATGGCGACGGTCGGGTTCTGGAGGCGCGAATAGGTCATGCCATCGGCCTCGCCCGCAAACCTGTCTGCCACGGTCTGGGCGTCTTCGTAGGTGTAGCCAGAGGTAAGGAACAGCGCCTCCGATGTCTCACCGTGCTCGCTGCGCCATGTGCCGCCGCGCACCGCCTGCGTTGCGGCCCGCCAATTGCGCGTAACAGCGCGGTCCATACCTGTCGTCTTCTTCATAGAGCGCGTGATTAGGCGGGGTTGAGGTCGCTCGCAAGCAGTCCTTCGCGCGCCGTACGCGCATGGCCAACCACGCCCAGCATCTGCGCGCCCTCAATCAGCGTCAGCAGATAGCGTGCGCCGCCCGCCGGATCGGGATCGCCTGCGGGCATCTGCCCCTCAAGCCAGCCGAGCAATTGCGCCATCACCGCCTCTGCCGCCTCGCGGTAACCGGGTACGCCCCGCGCAGACCCTGCAACGATTTCCCACCACAGAGTAAGGAACGGCTTCATCTGCTCATCAGCCGATTTCGCCAGAATGCGTGCAACCACTTGCTGGCGGGTCTGCGCGCGCTCATCCCCCATCGCCGCATCAAGGCTTTGCGCATAGATTTCAGCGATATACGCAAGCAGATCAGCGATCAGCGTTTCCTTGTTGTCAAAGTGATAGATCAGCATCCTGTCGCTGGTCCCCGCTGCTTTTGCCAGCGGACGCAGGCTAGCCTCGCCAAGCCCGTGGTTCAGAACATAGGCGGCAAGCAGCGGGAGAAGCGTTTCTTTCGACATTTGCGGCTTTCTGGCGGAATTTGGCATGGCCTCTTGTAGCAGTCGCTACATAACGCTACAAGTCTTTGTAGCACTCGCTACATAAACATCGGAGATTCGCACATGCAACCGCTTGAATATCTTGCCGCAGGGGGACTGGCCACAGTCGTGATAGTGGCATTTCTGATCGCTACGAACAAAGCGGGAGCGGGCAATGCGCTGGTCGCAGCGACCCTTTCAGGCGCGTTTGCAGGCTACAGCGCGATTACTATCTGGCAGGAGGGCGTGATTCAGGTGTGGGTTAACCACACTTCCAATCTATGGGGTGTGCAGGTCTGGTGGGATCTGCTCTTTGCCGTCGGGATCGCCCTGTTCCTCATCGCCCCGCGCGCCCGCGCTGCAGGGATGAACGTGCCGCTGTGGACGATCGGCGTGCTTGCGACGGCCAGCATCGCCCTGCTCGCCATGTGCGCGCGTCTGTTCTGGCTGGAACGCGCGCAGCAGGTAGCCGGTGTAAAACCATCCGCAAGTTCGGCGTAATCGCGCTTGCCCGAAACACCCCGCTTTTCTAAGCGTTCGGGCGATGGCAGAGGCTCTGACCCCAACCGATATTGAATCAGCGCCCCTGCCGCATGCGGGTGAGGATCTGAATGTTGTTGCGGACGATCCGTGGGTGTGGTCCCTTGCCCTGCCGCTGATCTTCGGCGTTGTGGCGGCCATCAGGCTCACTGTGCCGAGCGGGCCATTCTTTGACGAGATCCATTACCTGCCAGCCGCGCGCGAATTGCTGGGTTTGCTGGGCGATGGCGGGGAATATCTGAACCGGGAGCATCCGCTGCTGGGCAAGGAGCTGATTGCGCTCGGTATTTATGCGTTCGGTGACAATCCGCTAGGCTGGCGGATCATGTCGCTGATGGCAGGTATTGTCACACTCGCCGCAAGCATGCGCGCGATTTGGCATGCCAGCCATGATCGGTTTGCAACGCTGGCATACGGCGCGCTGCTGGCAACCGGTTTTCACCTGTTCATCTTCGCGCGCATCGCCATGCTCGACATTTTCATGGCAGCATTTCTGGCGCTTGCCGCATGGCAATTCGCGGCGGCGATCCGCCAGCCTGAACGCGGGCGCTGGCGGCTTGCGGCAACAGGCGCCGCAATCGGGTGCGCGCTTGCCGCGAAATGGAACGCGGTACCGCTCGCTTTGGTGCCTGGCCTTGCGTTCTTCGCAGCGCGCCTATCAGCCGGTCGCCGCCGTCTTATCACCAGCACACGCGGCATGCCGGTGCCCGGTGTTTCACTGGCAGAGGCGTTCGTTTGGCTCGGCCTTGTGCCGCTGCTGGTTTACGCGCTGACCTATTTGCCGGGATACTGGCTGACCGGCGAATTCGCGCCCTCCCCGCTGGCAGAGCAGGGGCTGATCGGCCTCCACCGCGAAATTCTCGATCTGCAGCAACAGGTGGTCGAACCGCATACCTATCAGAGCACCTGGACGCAGTGGGTGCTCAACACACGGGCAATCTGGTTTCTTTACGAAGTCACCGATGGCGCGCAGCGGGGAGTCATCCTGATTGGCAACCCCTTTACGATGATCGCGGGGCTGTTTGCGCTCGCATGGTGCCTGATCACGGGACTGGCGCATAAGCATTGGGCAAAACTGGGCGTGGTCATCGGATACTGCGTCAGCCTGGGCCTGTGGCTGATCGCGCCGAAGCCGGTGCAATTCTATTACCACTATTTCGTGCCGCACTTTTTCCTGTTGGGCGCACTTGCGCTGATGCTGGGCGATATGCACCGCAGCGGCTTGCGCTGGCTCAGCTATGCAATCCTTGCGGTTAGCGCTGCGCTGTTCGGATATTTCTATCCGGTTCTGAGCGCGGCCGCGCTGGAGGGAGAGCTGAGCTTCATCAAATGGATGTGGCTTTTCGGCTGGGCGTGATTCTTTTTCCGCGCGCGGTGGCGCTTGCGGCTGCTTTGCAGCCGTCTCTACGGAAAAGTGGCGCCTAAAACCTTCCCCAGACGAAGCGGCTGCTGAGCGCGTAATTCCATACCGAACCGATAATTATACCCGCCATTGCAGCAAGCGCCCAGAACAGGCCCTGACTTTCCAGCAGCGTTGCAACGGCGAGATTGGCGAAGGCTCCCACCGCGCATGTTGCGCAAAAGCCGATCCAGCCTCTCAGCATCGCCAACCCGCCCTTCAGCCGCTTGTCGCGGTAAGTCAGATAATTGTTGAGCCAGAAATTGAAGCTCATTGCGACAAGCACTGCGATCAGGTGCGCTTTCCAGAATGTTGCTGTCATGCCGGGATACAGCATCGCCAGCACGGCCATATGCACCACCACGCCCATCGCCCCGACCGTTCCGAACAAGGCAAACCGGGTCGGGATCACGCGGCCCAAGGTCTTGTCATAAACGCCGGCCAGAAAATCAAACGCGATGGCGCGGTCCAGCTTGCTCTCGCCTGCCCGTCGGCGGCTGAAATTGAGCGGAAATTCCTTGACCGATAGCTGCGCCTTTGATGTCGCCAGCAGGTCTAGCAGTATCTTGAAGCCGATGCCGGAAAGGCGCGGCACCAGCGCGCGCGCGGTGGCGGTGGAAAGCATGAAGTAACCGCTCATCGGATCGCTCAGATCGGCACCGGTCATGACGCGAGCGATACGGTTTGCAATGCCGGAAAGACGCTCCCGGTCAGGATTGTCCCAACCCTTTGTGCTTGCCCCTTCGGCAAAACGGCTGGCCACCGCCACATCCGCCTCGCCCGCTTTCAGGCTTTGCAACATCAGGGGAAGCAAGGCAGGGTCGTGCTGATGATCGGCATCCATCACTGCGGCATACGGTGCGGCTGTGGCGCAAAACCCCTCAATCGCCGCGCTCGATAGACCGCGCCGCCCGATCCGCTGGATCACCCGCACGCGCCCGTCCGACACCGCGAGAGCGCGCGCCTCATCAGCGGTCCCGTCCTCGCTATCGTCATCGATGATCAGGACTTCCCAGCCGGTTTCACCCAGCGCCGCTTCAATCCGTGTGAGGAGAGGCGCAAGATTGGCCCGCTCGTTCAGCGTCGGCAAAATGATCGCGAGTTCGAGCGGCACAGCGCGCCCTACAGCCTTTCAAGAACCGCCGCGCCGATTTCCTCGCAGCCGTGCGAGCCGCCCAGATCGCCGCCGCGAATGCCATCTGCCAGCGCCCTTTCCACCGCAGCATCAACGCGGCGCGCTTCTTCCTCCCGGCCAAAAGAATGGCGCAACATCATGCCGACCGAAAGAATTGTCGCCATCGGGTTTGCTTTGCCCTGTCCGGCAATGTCGGGCGCGCTGCCATGGATCGGCTCATACAGGCCGAACCGGCCAAACTCGGTCTTGCGATCGCCCATCGATGCGCTGGGCAGCAGTCCGATCGAGCCGACAGCCGCGCTGGCCAGATCAGACAGGATATCACCGAACAGATTGCCCGTCAGGATCACCCCGAATTGGGAGGGATTGCTGATGATCTGCATCGCTGCGTTGTCGACATACATATGGCTGAGTTCGATATCAGGGTGCGATCCTGCCGCAGCCTTGACCGTGTCGCGCCATACCTGACTGGTTTCGAGCACGTTTGCCTTGTCCACGCTGCACACACGGCAATCGCCCGAACGGGCGGTGCGGAAAGCGACGCGGGCGATGCGCTGCACCTCGGTTTCGGAATAGGACATCATGTCCCACCCCTCACGGCTGCCATCATCGGCGACCTTTTCGCCCTTTTGGCCAAAATAGACGTCACCCGTCAGCTCGCGCACGATCATCATGTCGAGCGTGCTGGCGATTTCGGGTTGGAGCGGCGACAGATGCTCAAGGCCCGCAAACACTTTGGCAGGGCGCAGGTTGGCGAACAGGTCAAGCTCCTTGCGAAGACCCAAAATCGCCTGTTCAGGCCGCAAACGCCGCTCAAGCCGGTCGCAATCGGGATCACCCACCGCGCCAAACAGAACCGCATCGCACGATTTCGCAATCGTCAGCGTCTCGTCCGGCAATGGCACGCCGTGGCGTTTATAGGCGACGCCGCCAACATCCCCGTCGAACAGCGTCAATCCCGGCAGATCGAGCGCTTCGAGGATTTTCACCGCTTCGCGCGTGACCTCGGGGCCGATCCCGTCACCGGGCAGAACCGCAATCTTCATAAAGCCTACTCCACCATCCTGACCAACCGCTCTCCCAAAGCGACCCGGGCGGCCATAACATCGGTTTTGCTATCGGCAAGCAGGTGGCGGCCAATCGGCTTGTGGAGAGCGCGGAAAACTTTGATCTGCGATTGCATGTCCTCGCCCTGCTCCGGCCTTGCTCCGCCATAGCCAAGCTCGCGCAACAGCATCGCTTCATAGGTGATCAATACCGGCAGCCAACCGCGCGCCGACGGGGCGTGGCAAACCGCATTGAGCAGCGCGTCAAGCGCCATAAACAGGCCCGGATAGGGCTGGCGTTCGTCAAGCGCGCTTGCCGTGAGCGCGCAGGTCCAGCTGATCGCCGCCGCTGGCAAGGGTTCGGTCATCCACGGGCCGCGGCTTTCCTCCAACTCCAGTTTGGCGAAGGGCAACTGGCTGGCAGATTTCGCACGCAGCTCCAGATCCACGCGGTTTCCCGGTATCATAACCGGGCGCAGCTGCCGCCCTCGACCGCCCGCCACATATCCGGCGACCAAACCGAATTCATCGGTCAGCAGCCGCGCAATGGACGCTGTTTCGCCGTGCGGGCGGGATGCAACAAGAATGGCGGGGGCGCGGACATTCATCCGCTGCGGGCCTTATTTGCCGGCCAGCTTCTTTTCGAGCTCGGCAACCTTGGCTTCGAGCGCATCGGCCTGTTCGCGCGCCTTTTGCGCCATGGCCTTTACCGTGTCGAACTCTTCACGGCTGACGAAATCCATGCCGCCCATCGCTTCACGAAGGCGCTCGCGCGCGCCCTCGCGGGCCTCACGTGTCATGCCCGCCATCGTACCGGCGGCGCTGTTTGCGAGTTTGACGAAGTCGGCGAGGATCGGGTTTTCGCTTTGCATGGAAGGCTATTTGGTGAAGCGCCCGCGCTTTGTCCAGCCCCACCAGCCCTTACAATTCGATCCGTTCAACCGCGCCGCTTTCAGTGTTGCTGCCGCCATCGGGATTTTCGGCGATGAACTGGTAGTTGAGCGCGAAGGCGAAACACGTCCACAGCAGATACGGCACCAGCAACATGCCGGCAGTTTTGCGCACCCGCCAGAACAGAAAAACCACCGCGACAAGGCTGACCACAACATAGCCCAGCACAAACAGCCCCATCTGCATTTCCTGCATCCCGAAAAACACCGGCGTCCACGCCAGCGTGCCAAGGAAATGCAGTGCAAAGGCGCACAGTGCCAGCAAACGTCCACGCGCGCCCCAGGCGCTGGCCACGAGCGCGAGCGCAAACCCGATCATGATCCACAAGATTGTCCAGACGATGCCAAACGCTGCCGGCGGCGGGAAAATGGAGGGCTTGTTCAGGTTTTGGAACCAGGCCGTATCGGCGCTGCCGAATTGCGATGAGACAAAACCGAGCAACAGGATCAGCGGCACCATGAAAAGCGACCAGCGCATGAAACTCGCCCGCAATTGCGCTTTGGAAGCCAGAATGTTCATGCGTACTCCTGATTGAGGATCGCCAACCGGAAATGTTTTCGCAGAGATCCTGCGAATATGGCCGCGCGAATCGCTCGGATTTGGTTACATTTGCGCGATACACGCTCACACTTGCCGCGCCAATTTTCCACACCTTGATCGCAGGCAAGCGTGGGAAACCGCCGAAAAACCGCCGAAAACCGCCAAAAACCGCGATGTTGATGACAGTTTGAGGAAAGCCGTGTGCGTTTGCGCAAGTCTGTGATAGCCTCGCCACATTCTTGCCGCGATTCGGGACGCAGTGCGGCAAGATTTCATCCGCATGCGTCTCAGCCTAACAAGGGTTCGATGGGAACCCAATTTGGGGAACGAATTACATGAAAAAGACCAACTTTGCTTCTATGCTCGCTGTCGCTGGCGGTCTCGCTGTTGCAACTGCTGCTTGCTCGGCTCCGGCTGAAGACACCACCGCTGCTGACGCAACTTCGGTTGAAGAAGCTGCTGAAGAAGTTGCAGAAGCTGCTTGCTGTGCCGCTGCAGAAGTCGCTTGCTGTGCAGCTGCAGGCTGCTGCGCCGCATCGTGCTGCGCTGCTGAAGGCTGCTGTGCAGCTGAAGGTTGCTGCGGCGCTGCATAAGCACCACGCACAATCGTAACGAAATCGGCCGACCGCACGAAGTTGCTGTCGGCCGTTTTTGTTTTTCAAGGCCAGGTTTTCTAAGGGCCAATGCGACATGAACCAGATCGAAGCTGCACACACAGTCATTGAAACCATCACCCAGATGGCTCAGGAGCAAAAGCCGCTCATGCTGCGGGTTGTCCCCGCTGACGAGGTGCATTTCTGGAAGCACTACCCTGAAAAGGACGCGCGCGATGCCAATTGCCAGTCGCGCTGGTATTACCATGTCCATGCCAACGGCTCGCGCGATGAAGACGAGCATGGCCATTTTCACCTCTTCCTGCACCGCACGCAGCTGCCGGAAGGCCTCGAACCAAAAGTGTGGCCGCCGCAGGGCGAAGATGCGAAGGCGCATGTCACGCATCTGATCGGCCTTTCGATCAACACTGCCGGCATCCCGCGCGCGTGGTTCACCGTAAACCGGTATGTAACCAACGAGTTTCTCTACCCCGCCGATGTGATGATCGATCACCTGCCCGACTTCAACGTGAACCACACGAAAGAGGATGATCTGGTCAACCGCTTCGTCACCGCTATGGTCGCGCTGTACCGTGACGAGATCGCAGAGCTGTTACAGCAGCGCGATGCGCGTCAGGATGAGCTTGTGAATGAGCACGGCGACAAAGGCTATGAAAAGGAAAGCGGAGCCGAGGTGCTGTCGCAGATCCCGATTGATCTCGATGCCAAGATTTCCGGCCTGGATCTGGGCTAAGCTCTGACAGCGCTCACCAGAAATTCGACATTGCCTTGCGGGCCGGTGATCGGACTTGTCACGATCCCCTCAATCTCCCAGCCAAGCCCTTCCAGCCATTCGCGAACTTCACCGCACACCCGCTGATGCAGCGCGGGATCACGCACCACACCGCCCTTGCCCACTTCCTCGCGCGCAACTTCAAACTGCGGCTTGATCAGCGCGACCAGCTGACACTCCTGCTCCGCCAGCTGGAGCGGGCGTTCGAGCACTTTTGCAAGGCTGATAAAGCTCGCATCGCACACCACCCAATTAACCGGCCTGTCGATCTGCTCGGCCGTCAGGATGCGCGCGCTGGTCTGTTCGTACACGGTCACGCGGTCATCCTGCCGCAGTTTCCACGCCAGCTGATTGGTGCCGCTGTCCACTGCATAGGCATGCGCCGCGCCGTGGGTCAGCAGCACATCGGTAAAGCCGCCGGTCGAACTGCCTACATCCATCGCCACCGCGCCAGTCGGATCGAGCCCGAAATGCTCGATCGCATGGGCCAGTTTGATCCCGCCCCGGCTGACCCAGGGATGATCGCGCCCACGCACCTCAAGCGGCGCGCCCTCGGCAAGCTGCTGGCCAGGCTTGTCAATTTTCATCTCGCCCGAGAACACGGTGCCCGCCATGATGAGCGCCTGCGCGCGGGTGCGGCTTTCGACCAGCTCGCGCTCGACCAGCATATGATCGACTCGCTTTTTCGTCTTTTTCGAAGGGGATTTCGGCGAATTTGTCATGGACGCTTAAGCCGATAGCGCGCATTGAGGCGGCATGAAAGCGATCTACTTACATGCCGCAGGCGCCATCGCGCTGACCTTCTCAATCGCCGCCTGCGTGCCGTCTGCCAAAATGCCGATTATCGTCGACACTCCGGAGCCGGTCGCGCGGCCTGCTCCGACGGCGACGCCTTCGCCAAGCGTCAACTCTGCTCCTGCCGTACAGGAAGCCACTTACGCCAACTATTTAGACGCACCCCAGACATCGGGGACGTGGGAATATGCAAGCTTTCCCTTTGGCAGCCAGGCTTTGTTCAACGGACGCACCCCTGAAACAAGTTTTGCCGTCAACTGCTTATCGTCCGAAAACCGAATAACGCTCCAGCGGCCCATCGCCCCCTCAGGTCCGCGCGTTATGCGTATCACGACAGAAACTGTGAGCCGAAGCCTTTCGGCACAACCAGCGCCAGAAAATCTCGCCGGGATCACGGTGTCAATCGACCCGCGCGACCCGCTGCTCGACGCAATGGCAATCACCAAGGGGCGCTTCGCGGTAGCGCTAGATGGCGAACGCACGCTCTACCTCCCAGCGTGGGTGGAAGTCAGCCGCGTGATCGAGGATTGTAGGTGATTTTTTATTGCGCCTTCAAACGCCGGGCGCGGGCCATCCGGCCCGCTTGGCTTCGCCGCAAAAGCGGCGGCGCGCGGTCGCGCGCTGGCGTCGCTTTCAGCGACGCGATAAACACTCGCTATCAAGGAAGCAGCGAAACTCGGTCGCATAGCGACCGCGAGGCCACGCGGCCGAGCCGCAGCGGGCGCAGCTTGCTGCGCGTCTAGCGAGGACGTTTGCCCGGACGGGCAAACGAAACGCATACACCCCGATTCTATTCGTTAATATCCACAGCTTGTCGACAGGCCGCCCACAGGCTTGTCCCGCAAACAGAAAGCGCCCGAGGCATCCCTCCGGCGCAGTCGCTTCGCATTAAGGCGAAGGCGCATGATTATGACGTGGGAAAAGTTCTTTTCAAGTCTTGTGTTGAAACGCCAAGGACTCAAATATGCACATGAGGCCAGCGGCGAACGCGGCTCTCGGCCCCCCAGTGAAACGGTTTGGGGTCTTGGCTTTCTAGCGCGAAAGGAGGTGATCCGATGTCTCATGGTTCAGTAGAGAGGTCGGCAAGTTTCCGCACGAGGCATATTCGGTAATTTATCCTACCGAGTAAGGCTTTGTGAGCGGCGCTTACCGCCGCTGACCATGAAAGGGCTGAACCTCCTACGGGCGAGGTTCAGCCCTTTTCATTTGTTTGCTTTCCGCGCGCCATCCGGCGCGCGAAATCCTCGCTCACACGCCCTGCGGGCGCGTCGCTGCGGGCGGGCGGTCGCCCTTGCGGACCTTCGGGCCGTTTGGACGCCCCAATCGTCTTGCTCTTGTGCGCGCTCCCTATTATCTGCGCCCCCATGAACTTTACGCGCATCCCACACCCCTCGCCCACGCCAGATGACGTTCGCAAAGCGGCGATTGAGGATCCCGGTTTCGGCAAGGTCTTTACCGATCACATGGTCACCATCGATTATGATGAGGACAAAGGTGGCTGGCAGACCCCGGTGATCGGTCCGCGCCAGCCGATCCCGCTCGATCCCGCCGCATCGGTGCTGCATTACGCGCAGGAAATCTTTGAAGGGATGAAGGCATACAGTCACGCCGATGGCGGGCTGGCGCTGTACCGGCCAGAGGCGAACGCACGGCGTTTCAACGCCAGCGCGCGGCGTATGGCGATGCCCGAGTTACCGGAAGAAACCTTCCTCGCGGCGGTCAAGGAAGCGGTCCAGACCGACGCCGATTGGATGCCCCGGGTTGAAGGCGGATCGCTCTATATCCGCCCGTTCATGTTCGCCTCCGAAGCTTTCCTCGGCGTGCGACCGGCGAAGCAATACAAGTTCGTCGTGATCCTTGTTTCGTCCGGCAACTACTTCAAAAACGGAGTGAATCCGGTTAAGATCTGGGTCAGCCAAGATTACGTGCGCGCAGCCCCTGGCGGCACCGGCGCAGCCAAAACCGGCGGCAATTATGCCGCGTCGCTCGTGCCGCAAGCCGAGGCGATCACCCATGGCTGCGATCAGGTCGTGTTTCTCGATGCGGTCGAAAAGAAGTGGGTCGAGGAACTGGGCGGGATGAACCTGTTCTTCATCCGATCCGACGGCAGCGTCATCACTCCGCCGCTGACCGGCACGATCCTGCCCGGCATCACCCGCGACAGCCTGATCGCGATGCTGCGCGAGGAAGGGCTGGAGGTGCGCGAGGAGCCCTATTCCATCGCCCAATGGCGCGAGGAGGCCGAGAACGGCACGCTGCTAGAAACGCTCGCCTGCGGCACGGCAGCAGTCGTCACGCCGGTCGGCACAGTCGCTTCACCCGCGGGCGAGTTCACCATCGGCACAGGCGGTATCGGGCAGATGGCGCAGAAAATGCGTGAGAAGCTCGTCGGCCTGCAACACGGCCGCGTCGAAGACAAACACGGCTGGGTGATGCGGATTTGAGCCAAGATATCCAAGTCGCCGCGCTCTACCAGTTCACCCCGTTCGAGGATCACGCGGCCCTGCAAGCGCCGCTTCAGGCAGTTTGCGACAGTGTTGGCGTAAAGGGTACATTATTGCTCGCACGTGAGGGCATCAACGGCACAATTGCGGGCACCGATAACGCACTCGCGTCTGTGCTTGACCATATCCGCGCCCTGCCCGGTTGCGCGGATCTTGATGTGAAATTCTCTCACGCAAACGAAATGCCGTTCAACCGCATGAAAGTGCGGCTGAAGCGCGAGATTGTCACCATGGGTCAGCCCGATATCGATCCGCTTGCCAGCGTCGGCACGTATGTCGATCCGCGGGACTGGAACGCGCTCATTTCCGATCCCGATACCATCGTGATCGACACCCGCAACGATTATGAGGTGGCGGTCGGCACGTTCGAAGGCGCGGTTGATCCCAAGACGAAAAGCTTTCGCGAATTTCCGACATGGTTCCGCGAACACCGCAAGGAATTGCTCGAAGGCAAGAAAAAGGTCGCAATGTTCTGCACCGGCGGCATTCGCTGCGAGAAATCAACCAGCTTTCTGAGATCCGAAGGGATCGAGGATGTG
>CALLQC010000082.1 GCA_938015255.1 uncultured Erythrobacter sp. | reverse complement strand
GGGTTCATCCTCGGGTTTCTCAGTGGCGGAGGAATTTCCGTTCACTGTGAAGCCCTTTTAGATGAACAATCCTGAGGTGATTCTGAGCAAGCCTTGCAGCGGACGTTCAGGTTAGGCGCGCTTTACCTGAACGCTCTTGCTCCCCACTCTTACCGGATCAGGTGTCTATTGATCCAGCGCGGCCAGCACATCGCGCGTGAAGGCGGCAATGTCGAAACGCGTCCCAACCATGTCTTCACCCCGGCGCACGATCACGACATTCCGGCTCGGCACGACCACGATGTACTGACCGCGATTGCCAGCGGCGAGGAATGTGTCGCCGGGAATGCCCTCGTGCTGGTTGAGCAGCCACCAGCCTGCACCATAACCCCAGTCGCGATCCGGCTGCGGGCCGCTGGGCGTGGACACATATTCCCGCCAGTTTTCTGGCAGCAGGCGCTCGTCATTCCAGACACCATTGTTGAGATAAAGCTGACCGAGTATCGCGAGATCGCGCGCTGTGGACCAAACCTGGCTCGACAGCACGTAATTGCCGCGAATGTCTGTTTCCGCGACTGTGTGATGCATGCCCAGCTTGGCAAAAAACTCATGCGGCGGATAATATGTGAGCCATTGCTCAATCGCCTTCACGGCCATCAGCGTGTCGTTATTGGCGTAGCGATAGACCGTCCCCGGCTTGTGAATGACCGGCCAGCTCGTCGCGCTCTCATCCACGCTCGTCCCGCCCCAGTAAAGCGGATCGGTGCGGTTGCCGGGCGTGTCGGAATAGCGCCCCGATGCCATGCGCAAAGCGTGATCAATGGTGATAGTGTTGCGAATATCGCTGCTTCCACCCCTGCGCCAGTAATTGAGGCCTATCGGTTGATCGAGCGGGATTTCGTCAGAGAGCACTGCGGCTCCAACAAGGGTGGCGGCGATACTTTTGGCGACGGACCATGTGCGCTGCGGGGTTCGCGGGTCAAACCCCTCAACATAGCGTTCGGCTACGCCCTCGCCCTGCTTGACCAGAACCGCGGTGGTGCGGGCTCCGTCCCCATAGTCACCCTTGAAAGCATCCGAAATCTGCGAGGTCAGACGCGCGGAAAGCTGCTGGTTCGCTACCGGGTCGCCGACAGGGTCCGAAAATGTGCGGCGATCGCCTTCATCAAGCGGCACTTCCGGATTGCTCACGCCCTCTGGCGCCCCCACGGGCATCACCGAGCATCCCGTGTCCGCGCCATAATATGCGGCGATCCGATCCGGCATGTCACCCGCCCATTCTACCTGCACATGCGCGATCTGGCCGGAAGGGCGGCGAACGATCTCGTAGGGAAGATCACGGATGATGGGATCGAGCGCTGGGTAGATTCCGGTCAGCTCCCATTCGTGGATGCTATCAGGCGTGCGCGCCGCACCGTTGCGTTCGGCATTGGCGATGGCGCTGCAAAGGAACAGTGCCTTGTATCCCGCAGCCAGTGCGCGGTCATATCGCCCCTCCAGCTGCTCCTGAGCCGACTGCGCCGAGGCGGTGGATGTGATGGCGAGAGCTGCCCCTGTTGCAGCCATGATGAGCTTGTTCATGGCGGTGCAGACTAAAGCGCCCTCTGCAAAAGAAAAGGGCCAGCGGATCTCTCCGCCAGCCCCTCTATACCGTTCGTCGAACGCTGCGTTTACGCCTCAGCGTATTCGTCCTGCTCGCTCATGTCCGGACCGCTGTCCTGACCTTTCGCGTCTTCATCGCGGTCGACAAATTCGATGATAGCCATCTGCGCCGCATCGCTGCCGCGATAGCCGGCCTTGATGATGCGGGTGTAGCCACCGTCGCGGTCGCTGTAACGCTCGGCCAGAACGTCAAACAGCTTTTTCAGCTGCGTTTCGTCCTGAAGGCGTGTCATCGCGAGACGGCGGTTTGACAGGCCGCCACGCTTTGCAAGCGTGACAAGCTTTTCAACATAGGGACGCAGTTCTTTTGCTTTCGGCAGAGTTGTGTGGATCTGCTCGTGCTTGATCAGAGCCGCGGCCATGTTGCGGAAGAGAGCCGTGCGGTGGCCCGATTTACGCGAGAGCTTACGCTGTGAAATTCCATGACGCATTGTGTATTTCCTTCGTTTGTAAGGGGCCCGTATCAGGTAGCCCGGTACTGGCGGCGCTTAAGGTGCGCCGCCGGAACCTGATTAACCCAGCAGCTCTTGTTCGAGCTTCTTGGCCATTTCTTCGATGTTCTCAGGCGGCCAGCCCGGAATGTCCATGCCGAGTCGCAGACCCATGCTGGAGAGAACTTCCTTAATCTCGTTGAGCGACTTGCGGCCGAAGTTCGGCGTGCGCAGCATCTCGGCTTCGGTCTTCTGAACCAGATCGCCGATATAGATGATGTTGTCGTTCTTGAGGCAGTTGGCCGAACGCACCGACAGCTCCAGCTCGTCGACCTTCTTGAGAAGGTAACGGTTGAGCTGGTTGGCGTCGTCTTCCTGCGGCGTTGCGGCCTGACCGATCATGGCCGACTGCGGCTGCGGGATGCCATCTTCGAAGTGGACGAACAGCGTCAGCTGGTCCTGAAGGATGCGCGCGGCGTAAGCCACGGCGTCTTCCGGAGTGACGGTGCCATCGGTTTCGATCGTGAGCGAGAGCTTGTCGTAGTCGAGCTCCTGGCCAACGCGGGCGTTTTCGACCTTGTAGCTCACCTGACGAACCGGGCTGTAGAGCGAGTCGACCGGGATCAGACCGATCGGCGCGTCAATCGGACGGTTCTGGACAGCGGGTGAATACCCTTTGCCAACGTCAGCGGTCAGTTCCATGTTCAGCGTCGCGCCTTCATCGAGATGGCAAAGAACGAGGTCCTTGTTCATCACTTCGATGTCGCCGGTAACAGCAATGTCGCCCGCCTTGACTTCGGCAGGGCCGGTGACGGAAAGCTGAAGACGCTTGGGCCCTTCGCCTTCCATTTTCAGTGCGATCTGCTTCACATTCAGAACGATATCGGTCACGTCTTCGCGCACGCCAGCGAGCGAGCTGAATTCGTGCAGGACGTTTTCGATCTTGATCGAGGTGATAGCAGCGCCCTGAAGCGAGCTCAGCAATACACGACGCAGCGCGTTGCCAAGCGTGAGGCCAAAACCGCGCTCCAGAGGTTCGGCAACGAATGTTACCTTGCGCGTTTTGTCGCCGCTTTCCTTGATTTCAAGGGTGTTGGGTTTCTTAAGTTCCTGCCAGTTCTTCGTATTGACGGACATGGATTTCCCCTAATTCGCTATGCAGCGGGTTGAAATGTGTGTGGACCGGGGCGCCTTTGAAAGCGCGTCCGGTCCAGAAGGTGTCTCGGCAACCAGAGCGGCCGCCGGGCAAGCTCGGATCAGACGCGGCGACGCTTTGATGGACGCACCCCGTTATGCGGGATCGGCGTCACATCGCGGATCGACGTGATATTGAAACCGACAGCGGCGAGACCGCGCAGCGCGCTCTCACGGCCCGACCCCGGGCCTTTCACTTCGACTTCCAGAGTGCGAACACCATGCTCAGCGGCTTTCTTGCCGGCATCGTCCGCGGCGACCTGCGCTGCGTACGGGGTCGACTTACGGCTGCCCTTGAACCCCATCATGCCGGCACTGGACCAGCTGATCGCATTGCCCTGCGCATCGGTGATGGTGATCATGGTGTTGTTGAAGCTGGCGTTGATGTGCGCAACGCCGCTGGTGATGTTCTTTTTGTCACGACGCCGGATCTTGGCTGGTTCGCGTGCCATTTCTCGTATTCCTTTTGAATGCGGGTGAAGGAAAAAGCATCAGGTCGAAACCTGAGCTTACTTCTTCTTCCCGGCGATCGGCTTGGCTTTGCCCTTGCGGGTGCGGGCGTTGGTGTGAGTACGCTGACCGCGAACGGGCAGACCGTTACGGTGGCGCAGGCCGCGATACGAACGCAGGTCCATCAGACGCTTGATGTTCATCGCGGTTTCACGGCGCAAATCACCTTCGACCTGATGATCGGCGTCGATCGTCTCGCGAATACGCAGCACTTCCTCATCGGTGAGGTCCTGCACGCGCGCGCTGTGAGGGATGCCAAGTTTGTCGGCGATCTGGACAGCCGTCGTGCGGCCAATCCCGTGAATATATGTCAGCGCGATGATAACACGCTTGTTTGTGGGGATATTTACCCCGGCAATACGAGCCACTTAATTCTCCATGCTCCACAGGGGTTTACACCCCTATCTCAACGCTCAAGTTCGAAATTCTAACGCCCTACCCGCTTGAAACGGCAAAAGCCCGGTTGCGGCGCGCGTAAACGGCCACGTCCCGGACTTGGATTCGCCACAGGTATTCAGGCGTGTCGAATAGGGGCGCGCTTAAGGTGATTCTGCCCGCAGGTCAACAGCAAGCCGCGCATAATCGAGCGAGCCGCCGATATGTGCGGCAGATCGCGGATTTCAAGGCCCGAAATACACTCCTTCGCGCTTTGCGTCAAAATCCTGCGCGCCGCACCAGTGGAGAGCCCGGTCTGGCTTTCTATCCCTCGTCGCTAAGATCGCCAAACGCGTCCTCGACACTCGGGCCTTCCCCACCGGCCTCTTCGTCGATCACAGCCTCAGGTTCGATGGCTCCGTCAGCCTCACCGGCCTCTTCCGGCGCTTCTTCAGCCGGCTCATCCAAACGGCCAAGCAGGCTGGCAAGCCCGTTAAGCTGCTCCGTCATCACGCCATCGACGGCCTTGGAAATTACGTCCATCTCGTAACGCATGCGGCCCGCAACGTGATATTCCCACACGATCCGCGTGCCGTCATCCACCTGGCTGATTGCAATCGTCAGGACACCGTTCACCGCTTCGCTTTGCAGCGGCCCAAGCCCGCCCGTCATGCGCAGGGCCGCTTCGGGGTAGGACTGGACAACGCGCATATGCTCCACGCTTCCCTCCAGCGTGATACGATCTTCCTCTTCGGTTTCTGGAATGCGTTCGCAAAAACAGCCGCCCGCCTGCGGGCGCAGCGTGAGATTGGCGGAATCTCCTGACCATGTGTGCGATGCATTCCACCAGGTCGAAGGTGTGATCAGAGCGAGCCAAACCTCCTTGGGTGTGGCGCTGACAACAGCTTCGTCCTTGGTGATGAAGCCAGAACGATCCTGCTCGACAACTTCCGCCGCCAGCGGATTGCCCGTCGCCAGAGAAACAGCAGCAGCAAGTGCAGTGATGGGATAACGCATGACCCAGATCTCCTCCGGATCACCGCTTAAGCTATTGCGTCAAGCAGCGAAAGCCCCGCGCGCGCTCAACTGAGGATTGCGTCGATCGATGATGCAACTTCGTCGATACCGGCCATTCCATCCACCCGCGTCACAATGCCGCGTGCTTCGTAGCCAGGCAGGATCGGTGCAGTCTTTGCCCGGTATTCGTCCATACGGGTGCGAACGGTCTCTTCGTTGTCGTCCGGACGCCGTTTGAATTCGGTTGAACCGCAGGTATCGCACACGCCTTCCTCGGCGGGAGGATTGGCGGTGTCATGATACAGCGCGCCGCAATTCGCGCACGAAAAACGTCCCGTTATCCGCTCGACCAGAGCGTCCACATCAACCTCCAGCTCGATCACATGCGCAAGAGTGCGGCCATGCTTGGATAGCAGGCCGTCAAGCTGATCGGCCTGTGCAGCGGTGCGCGGATAGCCATCAAAGATCGCGCCCTGCCCCGCATCCATCGCGGCCAGGTTCTCGTCAATCAGCGAAGAGACAATCGCGTCCGAAACCAGCTCGCCTCGGTCCATGACCGCTTTTGCTTCAAGCCCCACAGGCGTCTGCGCTTTAACCGCAGCGCGCAGCATGTCTCCAGTGGAAAGCTGCTTCATGCCGTGGCGTTCGACCAGCCCTGCGCTCTGAGTGCCTTTGCCAGCGCCCGGAGGGCCAAGAAGAATGATGTTCACGAACGAACCCCTATTGTGCCGCAGGATTTGCCCCCTGCGCGTTCAACCAATCCAAGGCAGGCTATGCGTCAGCGCATGCGGCCTTTCAACTTAGCCTTCTTGATAAGGTCACCATACTGATGGGCCAGCAGATGCGACTGGATCTGACTCAGCGTATCCACAGTCACGTTGACCACAATCAGCAGGCTGGTACCGCCAAGGAACAGCGGGATGCCGGTTTGCGCGATCATGTATTCGGGGATCACACACACCAAGGTCAGGTAGATCGCGCCCACCACGGTGATCCGCGTCAGAACATATTCGAGATAATCGGCAGTGCGCTTGCCCGGACGGATACCGGGAATAAAGCCCCCGCCCTTTTTCAAATCTTCCGCACGCTCTTCGGGGTTGAAGACCACAGCGGTGTAGAAGAAAGTGAAGAAGATGATGCCAAGGCCGTACAGCGTCATATAGATCGGCTGTCCGTGCTGGAGATACTGGTTCAGCGTGACAATCGCATTGCCCATCGTGCTTTCGGTGTCGACGGTGTTTCCTGCGAACTGCGAAATGGTGAGCGGCAACAGCAACAGCGAGCTGGCGAAGATCGGCGGGATAACACCGGCGGTGTTCAGCTTGAGCGGCAGATAGGAATTGTCCTGCTGCGCCATGCCGTTCTGCGTCGCGCGTTTCGGATATTTCACCAGCAGGCGGCGCTGGGCGCGCTCGACGAAGCTGATCAGGAGGATCAGCACGATCACCATTACGACGAAACCGATGATGATACCGGGCGCGATGGAACCAGTGCGGCCGCCTTCGAACAGGTTGGTCGCGAAGGTCGGGAACTGCGCAACAATGCCCGCCATGATGATCAGCGAAACACCGTTACCGATCCCGCGCGAGGTAATCTGTTCGCCCAGCCACAGGAGGAACATCGTCCCGCCGACAAGGCTGATCACAGCGCCAATGCGGAACATATAGCCCGGCTCTACAACGGCAGCGATACCTGACTGACCGGCAAAGCTTTCAAGCCCTGCAGCAAGGAAATAGCCCTGGATCGCGCACAGGAAGACCGTGCCGTAGCGTGTATATTGGTTGAGCTTTTGCCGCCCCGTAGCGCCCTCTTTCTTGAGCGCGGCGAGGGTCGGATGCAGGGCCGAGGCCATCTGCACGACAATCGATGCGGTGATATAAGGCATAACGCCGAGCGCGATGAGGCTCATCCGCTCAAGACTGCCGCCCGAGAACATATTGAACATGTCCAGCACGCCGCCGCGCCCCAGATCGGCAAGGCTTTGCAGTGCAGCCGGGTTTACCCCCGGTAGCGGAACATAGCTCAGAAAACGGAAGACGATCAGCGCACCGATCGTAAACCAGATGCGTTGGCGCAGCTCGGTCGCCTTGGCAAAGTTGCCAAGGTTCATATTGCTCGCAATGTTATCGGCGCGTGATGCCATTTTGTATAATCAATCCTGGTCTTGCGCCGGCCCGTCCCGGCTCAGAACGGATAAATAGGGAGCGGGAGGCCCGTTGTCGAACCCCCCGCCCCCAGTTTTTGCGTATTATTTCTTTGCTTCGGCCTTGGCGGCCTTCACTTCGAGGTTGGTCGGAGCAGTCACTTCGACACTTCCGCCAGCCTTTTCAACGGCTGCAACAGCGCCTTTGGTCGCGCCGGTGACGATGAACTTGGCCTTGGCCTTGATCTCGCCCTTGCCCAGCAAACGGACACCGTCTTTGCCACCGCGAACCAGACCGGCTTCACGCAGAACATCTTCGGTGATGTCCTTTTTGCCGTCGATCTTCTTGGCATCGATCCATTTCTGAACCATGCCGATGTTCACCTCGGCATAATCCTTGCCGAACGGATTGTTGAAACCGCGCTTTGGAAGACGCATGTGAAGCGGCATCTGGCCGCCTTCAAAACCCTTGATCGCTACGCCGGAACGGCTCTTCTGGCCCTTCTGACCGCGTGCGGCAGTCTTGCCTTTGCCTGAGCCGATACCACGGCCCACACGCATGCGTCCCTTACGGGCGCCTTCATTGTCACGGATGTCATTAAGTTTCATGTTGCACTCGCTTTCGCTTTTGTTCGCGCTGATGTGATGGACACGCAGGTCCAATCGGAAGGCGCGCGCATAGCGGCCATGGCAGGGTATTGCAACCATATTGCGGTGCAAAATTTGCCTGACGATTAGACGCGCCGACGCTTGCGTTCCAGACCAATGCCCCTAGACCTTACAACTGCATTGGGGGAAATACACATGATCAAGACAAAAATTCTGGTCGGAGCGGCTGCGATCGCTCTGACACTTACCGGCTGCGAGCAGTTGATGAGCGGATCTGATGACGCCGCGGCGACCGATGTGAGTGCAGAATGGGCAGCTTTTGCCGACGGTTTTATCGAAGGGTACTTTGAGCAAGTTCCATTCTGGGCGGTGACTGCCGGTCGCCACGAATATGACGGTCAATTGCCCGACTGGAGCCCGGAAGGTGTCGCGGAGCAAGTCGCGTTCTTCGAAAAGGCGCTCTCCGAGGCAGAGGCGATGGTCGATCTCTCTGCGGCAGAACAATTGCAGCGCGACCAGTTGGTGCTGGTTGCTAAGGATATGCTGTTCAAGCTGACCGAGGAAGGCGCTCTCGCCAATCCGGATTTCTATTCATGGGCGCTGGACCCCAGCGTTTACATCGCGCGGCCCTATGCCAGTGCAGAAGAGCGCATGAAGGCGCTCATTATTTTTGCCGACAGCAGCGCTGTCGCCGCCGGGCAGATTAAAAACAACATGCCCCTTCCCCTGCCCAAGACCTTCGTTAAATATGCCGATGCGAGCTACAACGGCTATGCCGATTTCTATCGCGGCGATGCACGCGCAGCCTTTGCCGAAGTTGATGATCCCGAATTACAGCAGCAATTGGTTGAAGCGACCGAGCGAGCGGCTGCGGCGATGGCGGAACTGGCCGACCATGCCACCAGTCAGCCGGGCACAGATGGTGGGTTTGAACTGGGCACCGAGCGGTTCTTGAAAATGAACCTGACCGGCGAAGGCATCGATGTGTCGCTCGAAGAGCTGAAGCGGATCGGCCAGGCCGACCTTGAGCGCAATCAGGCCGCATTGAAGGCGGCTTGTGAAAGTTATGCCCCCGGTGCGTCCATGGCTGATTGCATGCTCAAGATGCAGTCCGACAAGCCTGACGATGGCCCCGTCATTGAAGCGCGCAACCAGTTACCGCTGCTGCGCGAATTCATGGTTGGCAAGGATCTGGTCACTATTCCGGGCACCGAAGAAGCGCTGGTAGAGGAAGCGCCGCCATATAACCGGCAGAATTCCGCCTATATCGATATACCTGGTCCCTACGAAGAGGGAATGCCGTCGGTCTATTATATCGCTCCGCCTGATCCGGCATGGGACGCTGAAACGCAGGCTGCCTTCATCCCCTCAAAAGCGGATCTGTTGTTTACTTCAGCGCATGAGATCTGGCCCGGCCACTTCCTGCAATTCCTGCATTCCAACCGCTCGACCAATATGCTCAGCCGGGTCTTTGTGACCTATGGGCTCGCCGAAGGATGGGCGCATTATACCGAGGAAATGATGCTGGAAGCTGGGCTTGGCGCAGATGATCCCGCAATCGCCGTGGGGCAGTTGTCCAATGCCCTGCTGCGCAATTGCAGATATATGTCCGCGATTGGTCTGCACACAGGCGAGATGAGCGTCGAGGAAAGCATCGACCTGTTCAGAACGGAATGCTTCCAGGATGAAGGCACAGCGTTGCAACAGGCCGCGCGTGGCACCTATGACCCGCGCTACCTCAATTACACGCTCAACAAGCTGCTGATCACGAAGCTACGCGAGGATTGGACCGCCTCGCGCGGCGGACGCGAGGCATGGAAGGAGTTTCACGACACCTTCCTGTCCTATGGCGGCCTGCCCGTGCCACTGATCCGGCAGGCGATGATGGGCGAGGACGAACCGCGCAGCGTCTTCTGACCCCGCGCCCCGTCCCCACATGCAAAAAGCCCCGGCCTTGCGACCGGGGCTTTTTCATTTCCGAACCGATGGAACGGTGGATACTTAGTCGACCACTTCGACAAGATGCGGGATCTTGGCGATCGCGCCGCGAACTTCAGGGGTGTCCTGGCGCTCGACAACTTTGTGCATCTTGTTGAGCCCAAGACCGATCAGGATCTTGCGCTGGCTTTCGGGACGACGGATCGGCGAACCGATCTGTTTGATCTTCACTGTTTTCTTGGCAGCCATTGATCTTACTCCGCCATTGCTGCGGCGTCGGCTTCAGCCTCGGCCTTGTCAGCGCCGCCGCGACCCAGCAGGTCAGCGACTTTCTTGCCGCGACGCTGCGCAACCGACTTCGGCGAAGTCTGATTTACGAGCGCGTCGAAAGTGGCGCGGATCATGTTGTACGGGTTCGACGTGCCGACCGACTTGGTCACAACGTCGGCAACGCCGAGGCTTTCGAATACGGCACGCATCGGACCACCAGCAATGATGCCAGTACCCGGAGGAGCCGTGCGAACGGTTACCTTGCCGGCACCAAAACGGCCATTTGCATCGTGATGCAGCGTGCGGCCTTCTTTCAGAGCGACGCGGATCATCTTCTTGCGAGCCGCAGCCGTAGCCTTGGTGATCGCTTCAGGAACCTCGCGGGCCTTGCCCTTACCAAAGCCGACGCGGCCCTGACCGTCTCCGACAACGACGAGCGCAGCAAAGCCGAAACGCTTACCACCCTTTACCGTTTTCGAGACGCGGTTGATGTGCACGAGCTTTTCGATGATGCCATCATCTTCTTCTTCGCGCTTACCACGGCGATTGTCACGGCCACCACGGCCACGGCCACCGCCATCACGGTTTCCACCGCGACCGCGTCCACGTCCGCGCTGCTCTTCCGGCTTTGCAGCCTCGGTAGCAGGAGCTTGGGTCGGCTGAGCGGTTGGCTCAGCGGCAGCGGACTGGTTGTCAGCGGCTTCCGACGGAGTTTCAGCAACCGCTTCAACAGCAGGAGCTGCTTCTTCGGTCTTCGCTTCCTCAGCCGGTGCGCCTTCGGTTTCCGGGGTTTTCTTGTCTTCAGCCATCATCAGAACTCCAGCCCGCCTTCGCGGGCGGCATCGGCCAGCGCTTTCACGCGGCCATGGAACAGGAACCCGCCGCGATCAAACACGACAGTGGTCACGCCAGCCTTTTTGGCTGCAGCAGCGATATCCTTGCCAACCTGAGCGGCGGCATCGATATTTGCGCCAGATTTCTTGGCGCCAAGTGTCGAAGCAGCGGCAACAGTGCGACCTTCGGCATCGTTGATGATCTGCGCGTAAATGTGACGACCGGTGCGGTGCACAGACAGACGCGGCTTGTCACCCGAACGGGCACGAAGCGCGGTACGCACACGGCGGCGGCGACGTTCAAAGAGGGAAAGTTTTGCCATCTTACTTCTTCTTCCCTTCCTTGCGGAAGACATATTCGCCGCGATACTTGATACCCTTGCCCTTATACGGCTCAGGCTTGCGCCAGCGGCGAACTTCGGCGGCAAACTGGCCAACGGCCTGCTTGTCGATGCCAGAAACCTCGACCGTGGTCTGATCGGGCGTTTTCACTTCGATACCTTCAGGCACGTCGAGATCGAAATCGTGGCTGAACCCGAGCTGCAGTTTGAGCTTCTTGCCCTGCGCCTGCGCACGGTAACCAACGCCCGAGATTTCGAGAGTTTTTGAAAATCCGTCAGTCACACCTTCGACCAGGTTCGACACCAGCGTGCGCTGCATGCCCCAATAGGAACGCGCCTGCTTGCTGTCATTGGCCGGGTTGACCTGGATTTCGTCACCTTCGACCTTGTAGTCGATCAGATCGGAAAGACCCATCGAAAGGGTACCCTTTGGGCCCTTCACGTTGAGCATGCCATTGTCGATAGTCGCGGTGACCCCGCCAGGGATCGCGACCGGCTTTTTACCAATGCGGCTCATCAGAAGACCTCCGCAAGCACTTCGCCGCCGACATTGTTTTCGCGTGCTTCAGCGTCCGAAAGGACACCGCGCGGGGTCGAGACGATGGTGATGCCAAGGCCGTTGCGGATCGTCGGAAGTTCTTTCGAACCCGAATAGATCCGGCGGCCCGGCTTGGAAACGCGAGCGACGTGCTTGATAGCCGGTTCGCCCTCGAAATACTTCAGTTCAATCCGCAGTGCGGCGTGCTTGCCAGAGCTGTCTTCGCTGTAGCCGCGGATGTAGCCTTCGCGCTGAAGCACTTCGAGAACGTTCGCACGCAGCTTTGAAGCGGGCGAAAGGACGCTGTCCTTTTTCGCCTGCTGGCCGTTGCGGATACGGGTGAGCATGTCACCCAGAGGATCGGTCATTGCCATGTTCTATTACCTCACCAGCTCGACTTGGTCAGACCGGGGATCATGCCCCGATTGCCGAGTTCACGCAGTTCGATACGATTGATGCCGAACTTGCGGTAATAGCCGCGCGGGCGGCCAGTGGTGGCGCAGCGATTGCGCACACGAGTGGGATTCCCGTTCCGGGGAATTTCAGCCATCTTGAGGCGCGCGATCAGACGCTCGCTCTCATCAAGGCTATCGTCATCAGCGATTGCCTTCAGCTTCTCGTACTTCGCTGCGTACTTCTTCACGAGCTTCTTACGACGCTCGTTCTTGTTGATGGAACTCAGTTTCGCCATTGGACTTAAGCTCTCTTCCTATTCCGGCTCACGCCGCTTCTTTTTCTTGTGCCGCAGCTTCGCCCTGGAAGGGGAAACCGAACAGACGGAGCAGCTCACGGGCTTCTTCGTCGGTCTTGGCGGTGGTGGTGACGATAATATCCATACCGCGCACCTTCTCGATTTTGTCGTAGCTGATCTCAGGGAACACGATCTGTTCCTTGAGGCCCATTGCATAATTGCCGCGGCCATCGAACGACTTGGCGTTCAGCCCGCGAAAGTCGCGGATGCGTGGCATTGCGATGGTCACCAGACGATCCATGAATTCGAACATGCGGTCACGGCGCAGGGTAACCTTGCAGCCGATCGGCATGCCTTCGCGCAGCTTGAACTGTGCGATCGACTTCTTGGCCTTGGTGATGACAGGCTTCTGACCAGCGATCAGAGCCATTTCCTCAGCTGCCGTCTGGACTTTCTTCTTGTCCTGACTCGCTTCGCCCACACCCATATTGAGCGTGACCTTTTCGAGACGCGGCACCTGAAGACGATTGGTGTAACCGAACTTCTCGGTCATCGCCTTGACGATTTCGTCCTCATATTTCGACTTGAGGCGCGGAGTGTAATCAGCCATCGATGGTCTCCCCACTCTTTACAGCAATGCGAACCTTCTTGCCGTCCTTTTCTTCGAAACGGACGCGGGTCGGCTTGCCATCCTTGGGATCAGCCACAGCAACCTTGGAGATGTGCATCGGAGCCGGGAAACGGTCGATGCCACCCTGCGGGTTCTGCTGGCTCGGCTTGCGGTGACGCGCAACAACGTTGATACCTTCGACCACGACCTTGCCATCTTTCGGCATGACCTGCTGGACGGTGCCGGTGCGGCCCTTGTCCTTGCCCGAAAGCACGACGACGCTGTCGCCCTTCTTGATCTTTGCAGCACCCATGATCAGAGCACCTCCGGAGCGAGTGAAATGATCTTCATGAACCCGCGGCCGCGCAATTCGCGCACCACCGGGCCAAAGATACGAGTGCCAATCGGCTCTTCGCTCTTGTTCACGAGTACAGCGGCATTGCTGTCAAAACGGATCACGCTACCATCGGGACGGCGAACGTCCTTCTTGGTGCGCACGATCACGGCGCGATGTACGTCGCCCTTTTTGACCTTTGCACGCGGCTGGGCTTCCTTCACGGAAACCACGATCACGTCGCCAACGGAGGCAAACCGGCGCTTGGACCCGCCCAGCACTTTTATGCACTGGACGCGCTTTGCGCCGCTATTGTCCGCGACGTCGAGATTGGATTGCATCTGGATCATTGATCCGGTTCCTTCTCTTGGCTTGCCGAGACACCCGATACCAACCGGGGCAAGACAGTTCCTTCTTCGTCTCTCCCGCTTGCGCGGGGTGGGTCAAATTACTCTGCGCCGCCCGGTGTGGCTTCCGCCACTTCCAGATCGGCTTCGATCGCCTGTGTGCCGCCCGCAACGACCCGGTCTTTCACAGCCCAGGTCTTGGTCTTGGAGATCGGTTTGGTCTCCTCGATGCGGACAATATCGCCCAGCGTGTATTCGTTCTTCTCATCGTGAGCGTGATACTTTTTCGAACGACGGATGATCTTCCCGTAAAGCGGGTGTTTCACCTTGCGTTCGACCAGCACGGTCACGGTTTTATCGGTTTTGTCGGAGGTGACAGTCCCGATCAGGATACGTTTCGGCATTGTCTGCTCCTTACGCCTTGGCTGCGGTTGCAGCACGCTCGTTCTGAAGCGTCTTGATCTGTGCGATGTTGCGACGAACTTCGCGGATGCGCGACGGCTTTTCGAGCTGGTTGGTTGCAGCCTGGAAGCGCAGGTTGAACTGCTCGCGCTTGAGCTCGGTGAGCTCGGCGCTGAGCTGATCGTCAGTCTTCGTACGAAGATCTTCGATATCGGCCATTAGTCGCCTCCCAGGTGGCTGGTGTCGCCCAGACGGGCCACAACTTTGGTCTTGATCGGCAGCTTCATGGCTGCGCGTTCGAATGCGAGCGCCGCGAGCGGGCCAGGCACACCGTCAAGCTCGAACAGGATACGGCCCGGCTTTACGCGAGCTGCCCAGTATTCGACCGAACCCTTACCTTTACCCTGACGGACTTCAGCAGGCTTCTTTGACACTGGCACGTCAGGGAAGACGCGAATCCAGAGGCGGCCCTGACGCTTCATGGCGCGGGTGATCGCACGGCGAGCCGCTTCGATCTGGCGAGCGGTGATCCGCTCAGGCTCAAGAGCTTTCAGACCATAAGAGCCGAAGTTCAGCGTGGTGCCGCCCTTCGCATCGCCCTTGATCTTGCCCTTAAAGGCCTTGCGGTATTTTGTTTTCTTTGGTTGCAGCATGGTTCTTTCCTATGTCCTGCAATCAGCGCGCCGGACGCACGCCGGAAGTCTGGGCTTCCATCATCAGGCGATCCTGAGCGGTCGGATCGTGAGCGAGGATTTCGCCTTTGAAGATCCACACCTTGATGCCGATGATGCCATAAGCGGTCAGAGCTTCGGTTTCAGCGTAATCGATGTTGGCGCGCAGGGTGTGCAGCGGCACACGGCCTTCACGATACCATTCGACACGGGCGATTTCAGCACCGCCGAGACGGCCACCGCAGACAATCTTGATGCCTTCCGCACCGAGACGCAGAGCCGATTGCACGGCGCGCTTCATGGCGCGGCGGAACGCGACGCGGCGGATGAGCTGGTCGGCAACACCCTGAGCGACGAGCTTGGCATCGATTTCCGGCTTGCGGATTTCAACGATGTTCAGCTTCACTTCGCTGTCGGTCATGGTCGAAAGCTTGGTGCGCAGCTTTTCAATGTCTGCACCCTTCTTCCCGATGATGACGCCAGGACGAGCCGCATAGATCGAAACGCGGCAAAGCTTCGCCGGACGCTCGATCACAACCTTCGAAATCGCTGCCTGCGGCAGGTTTTCGACGATGTATTTACGGATCTTGATGTCCTCGGCCAGCAGACCGGCATAGTCACGCCCTTCAGCGTACCAGCGGCTGTCCCAGGTGCGGTTGATCTGCAGGCGCAGACCGATCGGATTGCTCTTCTGGCCCATCTTACGCCTCTTCTACTTCGCGAACGACGATACGCAGCTTGCTGAATGGCTTCAAAATGCGCGTCGATTTGCCGCGGCCACGGGTGTGGAACCGCTTCATCGTGATCGACTTGCCCACCGAAGCCTCGGCAACGACAAGCGCGTCAACGTCGAGATCGTGGTTGTTTTCCGCATTGGCGATCGCCGATGCGAGCACCTTGCTGGCGTCGCGAGCCATCGCCTTCTTTGAGAAGGAGAGGATGTTGAGAGCCTCTTCGGCCTTCTTGCCGCGGATAAGCTCGGCAACGAGGTTCAGCTTTTGAGCCGACCCGCGAATCTGCGTGCCAACTGCCAGCGCCTCATTGTCCGCTACGCGGCGGGGAGACTTTGCCTTGCCCATTATCGCTTGCCCTTCTTGTCGGCTGCGTGGCCTGGGAAGCTGCGCGTAGGCGCGAATTCACCAAGCTTGTGGCCAACCATTTCTTCCGAAACAGATACGGGGATGAATTTCTGACCGTTGTAGACGTTGAACGTAAGTCCAACGAACTGCGGGAGGATTGTCGAACGACGCGACCAGGTTTTGATCGGTTTCGAGTTTCCTGCTTCCTGCGCGTCCTCGGCCTTCTTGAGAAGGCTGAGCTCGACAAACGGACCTTTCCATACGGAACGTGCCATCGTGTCTTACCTCTTCTTCTTCGCGTGACGCGAACGGATGATCATCTTGTCCGTCTGCTTGTTCTTGCGGGTGCGGGCACCCTTGGTCGGCTTGCCCCACGGGGTCACCGGATGACGGCCACCGCTGGTGCGGCCTTCACCACCACCGTGCGGGTGATCGACCGGGTTCTTGGCGACACCACGTGTGAGCGGACGGCGTCCCTTCCAACGGGTGCGACCGGCCTTGCCAAAGTTCTGGTTCTGGTTGTCCGGGTTCGAGACCGCGCCAACCGTGCCCATGCAATCAGAACGAAGGTAGCGCTGCTCACCGGAGTTCAGACGGACGATGACCATGCCGCGGTCACGACCGACGAGCTGAACATACGCGCCTGCGCTACGGGCGATCTGGCCACCCTTGCCCGGCTTCATCTCGACATTGTGGCAGATCGTGCCAACCGGCATCTGACCCAGAAGCATGGCATTGCCCGGCTTCGTATCGACCTTTTCACCGGCAACCACCGTGTCGCCAACAGCGAGACGCTGAGGGCAGATGATGTAGGCCAGTTCGCCATCTTCGTACTTCAGAAGCGCGATGAAAGCGGTGCGGTTCGGGTCATACTCGATCCGCTCGACAGTCGCAGGGACATCCCACTTGCGACGCTTGAAGTCGATGAAACGGTACTTCTGCTTGTGACCACCTGCGATACCGCGCGAGGTCACATGCCCTTTGTTGTTCCGGCCACCGGTCTTGCGCTTGCCTTCCGTGAGCGACTTAACCGGACCACCTTTGTGGAGACCCGATTTGTCGACAAGGATCAGGCCGCGGCGTGCGGGGCTTGTCGGTTTGTAGTTCTTGAGTGCCATGATCTGCCTCAGATACCGGTGGTGATGTCGATCATTTCGCCTTCAGCGAGACGCACGACAGCTTTTTTGAAATCCGAACGCTTGTAGGGCTTACCCCGCCAGCGCTTCGTCTTGCCCTTGGTGAGAATGGTGTTCACCGAAACGACCTTCTTGCCATAGATCGCTTCAACCGCTTCCTTGATCTGCGGTTTGGTCGCATCATTCGCCACCTTGAAGACCACCGCATTCGCCTCGGAAGCCAGGGTCGACTTCTCAGTGATGTGCGGGGCCAGGATCACGTCATAGTGACGGGCATCAACTTCCTGCTTTTTAGCCATTGAAGCGCGCCTCCAGCTTTTCGACAGCATCCTTGGTCAGGACCAGCGTGTCGTGGTTGAGAATGTCGTAGACGTTGGCGCCGGCGGCCGGGAGCACATTGACCCCAACAAGGTTGCCAGCAGCCTTCTTGAACGCGTCATTCACGGCTTCACCGTCAATGAACAGCACCTTGCCGCCCAGACCAGCCTTGTCGAAGTGCCCCTTAAGAGCCTTCGTCTTGGCGTCCTTGAGCTCAAGGCTGTCGACAACCACGAGGCCGTCTTTCACCTTGCTCGAAAGCGCCATTTTCAGGCCGAGAGCGCGGATTTTCTTGTTCAGCGACTGGTTGAAGTCACGCTTGCGCGCACCGTGAGCCTTACCACCACCGATAAAGATCGGAGCGGACCTTGCACCGTGGCGAGCGCCGCCCGAACCCTTTTGGGCACCGAACTTCTTACCGGTACGAGCCACATCGGAACGCTCACGCGTCGGACGTGCCGTGGCACGGCGGTTTTCCAGCTGCCAGGTAACAACGCGGTGCAGGATGTCTGCGCGCGGCTCTACGCCAAACACAGCATCGTTCAGCTCGATGTCGCCCGACGCCTTACCGTCGATTTTCTGGACCTTCACCTTCATGGCTTAGTCTTCCTTCTTCTCATCGGCAGCCGCTTCGCACGTCGGTGCATCGGCAGCCGGAGCGCAATCCTGCGCCACTGCATCTTCAGCCGGAGCTGCTGCAGCAGGCTCTTCGGTCTGCGGAGCGGCGGTGTCGATAATCGCTGCGGGGAACGGCAGATCATCGGCAGCAGCAATTTTGACTGCATCACGAACCATCAGCCAGCCATTCT
>CALLQC010000081.1 GCA_938015255.1 uncultured Erythrobacter sp. | reverse complement strand
GCCGATCCGCTGACGATCGACCTTACCGGTTATGACGGCGTGGTGGTCTCCCCCGGCGTCCCGCTCAACACCCATCCGATCAAGCCCCATGCAGAGAAGTACGGCGTGCCGGTGATCGGCGATATCGAGCTGTTCGCGCTCGCTCGCGCCGATCTGCCGCCGCACAAGGTTGTCGGCATTACCGGCACGAACGGCAAATCGACGACGACGGCGCTGGTGCATCATATTCTGCAAACCGCAGGCATGCCGTCGCTGATGGGCGGCAATATCGGGCTGCCGATCATGGCGCAGGATCCTTTGCCCGATGGCGGAGTCTATGTGCTGGAACTGTCGAGCTACCAGATCGACCTGACTTTCTCGCTCGATTGCGACGTGGCGGTGCTGCTCAATATCACGCCCGATCATCTGGACCGGTATGATGGCAGTTTTGAGAAATATGCTGCGAGCAAGGTGAGGCTGTTTCAAATGCAGTCGAAGGGGCAGTACGCTGTAATCACCATCGACAACCCAATCACCGCTGACATTTCAGAGCAAATGAAAACGAATGGCTGGTGGAACCTCTTTGAAGTCGAGACATCGGATTACAATGGCGAATGTGATGGCCCGGCCCTCGCTGGGCCCCACAACGCGCAAAACGTGGCTTTTGCGCGGATTGCCGTGGCCAGCCTCGATTTCGATGGTATCGATGTAAATGGTGCACTCCGAACCTTCACCGGCCTGCCCCACCGGATGGAGGTCGTCTGCGAGGAGGATGGCGTCCTCTTCATCAACGACAGCAAGGCGACCAATCCTGACAGCACTGCCCCTGCGCTTGCAGCGTACCCGCCAGAAGAGGGCCGCCCGCGCATTCACTGGATCGTCGGCGGATTGCCCAAAGAGGACGGGCTTGGCCCGTGCGAACAGCATCTCGCCAATATCGCCGCCGCATACACTGTGGGAGAAGCGGGGCCGCGCTTTGCCGAATTGCTCGAAGGGCGCATCCCCAATGTCGAACGCTGCGAGCTGGTGAGCGAGGCGGTCAGCCGCGCCCGCTCTGCCGCGCAGGCTGGCGATGTCGTGCTGTTCTCCCCGGCCTGCGCCAGCTTCGACCAATTTCGCGACTACGAAAAGCGCGGAGAACATTTCCGCCAGCTGGTGGACGTCATCGCTGATAGCGCCGATTGCGAGCGGGCTCCGATCATAGATGGAGGCAAGGCGTGAGCAACACCGGAACATTCATCCCGCCGCATGGCGACCGCCCATTCCATCCGCCTGTCCCGGCCACGCGCAAATTCACCGAACTCGCGCGGATCTGGTGGCGCGAAGTCGATCGCGGTCTGCTGTTTCTCGTCCTGTTGCTGATGGCATTGGGCACGCTCGCAGTTGCCGCAGCCGCACCTGCCGCCTCCGAACAGCTCGGTCGTCGCGGGGTCGAAGTCGGCGAGTTCTATTATCTGCGCAAGCATATGATGTGGCAGATCATGGGAATTGCCGGAATGATTGGCGTTTCCTTCCTCAATCGTGACGCGGCAAGGCGGCTCGGCATTGTGGTTTTTGTGGGAATGCTTTTCCTGATGTTCCTCGTGCCGTTTATCGGTGTCGAGAAAAACGGGGCCCGCCGCTGGCTCGAATTCGGCATGTCGCTGCAACCGTCGGAATTTCTGAAGCCCGGTTTTGCCGTGGTGCTCGCATGGATTCTCACCTGGAAATTGCGTGACCAGAACCTGCCGGTTCTGACCTTTGCGACTGCCATCATGGCGCTGATTGCGGGTCTGCTGATGCTCCAGCCAAACTTGGGCGCGACCATCCTGTTTGGCGGAATATGGTTCGTGCTCGTGTTGCTCGCAGGTGTTTCGATCCAGCGGATCGGGCTGTTGATCGGCGGCGGACTGATCTCGATCACGGCCGCCTATTTCCTGTATGATAACGCCCGGAACCGGATCGACAGTTTTCTGGGCGGCGGCACCGCATTCGATCAAGTTGACCTTGCCCAGCGCACTTTGCTGGCGGGCGGATGGACCGGCAGCGGGCTGTGGCTGGGCATCCGCAAGATGAACCTGCCAGAGCCGCATACGGATTACATTTTTTCTGTCATCGGCGAGGAGTTTGGTCTGTTAATGTGCGGTCTTGTCGTGCTGCTGTATCTTGCGATACTGGCGAAGGCGCTGCTGCGGCTGATCGATGAAGACGATTTGTTCGCCCTGCTTGCAGGGGCGGGACTGATTACCCAGATCGGTGGCCAGGCGTTCATCAACATTCTGGTGAACCTGCAATTGTTCCCGTCCAAAGGGATGACATTGCCATTGGTCAGTTCGGGTGGATCTTCCACGCTGGCGGTGTGTTTCACTGTGGGGCTGTTGCTGGCGCTTACCCGGCGCAATCCTTTCCTCAAGCGGGAGAGTAGCGGCCTGAAAGACCTATTCGAGCGCCCGGGCGCAGGGCACAGGGAGGAGCGCATATGACCCAGGAAGCGAGAACCGGCGCAAGTCGGCACTTCGTTTTGGCCGCGGGGGGAACAGGTGGGCACCTGATCCCCGCCTTTGCGCTGGCGACCGAGTTGATGGCGCGCGGACATCATGCTGCGTTGATCACGGATGAGCGCGGCGCGAATATTCCGGGAAAGCCAGACGGTTTGACCGCGCATGTTCTGCCAGCGGGACGGTTCGGCAAGAACCCGCTCAAGTGGGTCGGCGGCATCCGCTCCGTACTGGAAGGGCGCGGAATGGCGCTGCGGCTGTTTGAAAGCTTTGAACCCAGCGCCGTGATCGGATTTGGCGGCTATCCCGCTTTGCCAGCCGTCCTGGCAGCTATATCGGCCAAGGTGCCGTGCGTCGTGCATGAACAGAATGCTGTGCTGGGTCGCGTCAACCGCCTGCTTGCTGCGCGCGTGGACGCGATTGCCACCTCCTATCCCGATGTTGATCGGCTCAAGCCAAAATATGCCGAAAAGGTCCATCTTGTCGGCAATCCGGTGCGTGAGGAGGTGCTGGCGCTGCGCGATGAGGATTTCCCGCCATTTACGGAAGACGGGTTGTTCCGGATTCTGGTGACCGGCGGCAGTCAGGGGGCGAGCGTGCTTTCCGACGTTGTGCCCGATGGGCTCGCCATGCTTCCGCCAAACTTGCGCCAGCGTTTGCAGGTGACCCAGCAATGCCGAAGCGAAGATGTAGACCGCGTGCGCGAACGCTATGCGAACCATGAAATTCCTGCTGAGCTTGGCACATATTTTGAAGATATGAATGAGCGGCTCGCAGATACACATCTGTTTATCGGACGCGCTGGCGCATCGACCATTGCCGAGCTGACGGCTGTAGGTCGGCCGGGCATTCTGATCCCGCTGCCGATCGCGACCGATGATCATCAGGCGGCGAACACCCGCGAAGTGACCAAGGCCGGCGGAGCCCGCATGATCAGGCAGACAAAGTTCGAGCCAAAGGAGTTGGCCAAGCAGATCCAGGCGATGGCCCAAAATCCGGGCAGCCTTGCCAATGCTGCGCATGGAGCGTGGAATTGCGGGCGGCCCAAGGCAGCGCAAGACCTTGCCGATCTGGTCGAAAGCATGGCCGGTATCGACCTGATGGATGTTGTGCGCGTGGGCGAGGCTGCTCCACGCGCCGCGCAAACCGCGACGAAGGCGCAGCCGGCCAACCGTGACAAGGCAGAGGATGTCGCTGCATGAAAGGCGTTCCGACAGATATTGGCACGATCCACTTTGTCGGCATTGGCGGTATCGGCATGTCCGGCATTGCAGAGGTGATGGATAACCTCGGCTATTCTGTGCAGGGCAGCGATATAAAGGAAGGCCCCGTCGTAGAGCGGCTGCGTTCGCGCGGGGTCGAAATCGCAATTGGCCATGCGGCGGAGAATGTCGAAGGTGCGTCGGTCGTCGTGACGTCAACAGCGGTGCGGCGGACCAATCCGGAAGTCGCCTACGCGCTTGAAAACCGTATTCCCGTCGTGCGCCGTGCGGAGATGCTGGCCGAGCTGATGCGGTTGAAATCTACAGTTGCGGTCGCCGGGACGCACGGCAAGACCACCACGACCAGCATGATCGCCGCGCTGCTTGATGCAGGCAAGATCGATCCGACGGTCATCAATGGCGGTATCATTGAACAGTACGGGTCAAATGCTCGGCTGGGTGACAGTGACTGGATGGTTGTCGAGGCGGACGAGAGCGATGGCAGTTTTCTGCGGCTCGACGGGACGATTGCGGTGGTCACCAACATCGATCCGGAACATCTTGATCACTACGGAGACTTCGACGGGGTCAAGAAGGCCTTCGTCGAATTTATTCATAACGTCCCGTTTTATGGTGCCGCTATCCTGTGCGTCGATCATCCCGAGGTTCAGGCCGTGATCGGCAAGGTCCGCGACCGGAAGGTGGTGACCTATGGTTTCTCGCTTCAGGCGGACATCTGCGGCGTGAACATTCGCCCACATGACGGCGGCAGCACATTCGATGTGATCGTCCGGCAGCGCGGTGAGGAGGATCGGCGGATAGAGGGCGTCCACTTACCCATGCCCGGCAGGCATAATGTCCAGAATGCTCTCGCCGCCATTGCTGTCGCGGTCGAAATGGGATGTCCGGATGATGTAATCTGCGGCGGTTTCGGCAGTTTCAGCGGTGTTAGGCGGCGCTTTACCAAGGTCGGAACCGTCCCGTTTGGAACCGGCGCGGCCACGATCATTGACGATTATGCTCACCACCCGGTTGAAATTGAGGCAGTGTTGAGTGCTGCGCGCGAGCAGGTGGATGCTGCGGACAATGGCGGCCGGGTGATCGCGGTGGCTCAGCCGCACCGCTACAGCCGTCTCAAAGATCTGATGGATGAGTTCCAGTCCTGCTTCAACGCGGCGGACATGGTCTATGTCACGCCCGTCTATGAAGCGGGCGAAGATCCTATCGAAGGCGTCGATGCAGACGCACTGGTCGCAGGCCTCAAATCGCGCGGGCACCGATCGGCTGCGAGTGTCGCAGGCGAAGAGGAGCTTGGCGTTACGCTAGCCGGGGAAGTTCAGGTGGGGGACATTATCGTCTGCCTCGGCGCGGGGGATATCACCCGCTGGGCTGCTGGCCTTGCCGATGCGATTGAATCAAGACGGGACGCATGAGTAACATGATCCAACCCGATGACTGGAATGACCGCGACAACGGCATGGCGCCTACCTGTACTGTCGAAGGCGCTGCCGATGCGCCGGTTCCGGCAGATATGGTGCGCGGCAAGCTGACGCCGAACGCGCCGCTCGACAAGATGGTCTGGTTTCAAAGCGGCGGGAAGGCGGACTGGTTGTTCGAGCCTGCCGACAAGGATGATCTGAAGGCTTTTTGCGAGCATCTTGGCGGGTCGATGCCTGTCATGGCGCTCGGTGTCGGTTCAAACATGATCATCCGCGATGGCGGCGTGCCGGGTGTGGTGATTAAACTGGGCAAGGCATTCATGGATGTCGAAATAACCGGCGATACCACCCTTGAGGCCGGCTCCGCCGCGCCTGTCAGCATTGTCGCGCGGCGTGCGGCGAAAGCGGGGATTGACGGGTTGTCATTTTTTACCGGCATACCCGGGTCGGTGGGCGGCGTCACCAAGATGAATGGCGGGTGTTATGGCCGCGAGACATGCGATGTGCTGACCAGCTGCGACGTAATACTGCCAGACGGCCAATTCGTGACGCTCAGCAATGCAGATCTGCAATATTCCTATCGCCACTCGGCCCTGCCGGAAGGTGCGGTGGTTGTCGCCGCGCGGTTTGAGGGATTTCCGGGCGATCCGGAAACAATCAAGGCCGAGATGGACCGCATTTCAAACGAGCGGAAGGATTCGCAGCCGATCGGCAGCCGAACGGGCGGATCGACCTTCAAGAACCCGCCGGGTCATTCGAGCTGGAAACTGATCGATGATGCGGGCCTGCGCGGGTTCAGGCATGGCGGTGCGCAAGTGAGCGAGAAGCACTGCAACTTCCTGATCAACACTGGTGATGCGACCAGCACCGATATCGAAGAACTTGGCGAGATCGTGCGCGAGAAAGTCTACGCCAATTCAGGCATTCAGCTTGAATGGGAAATACGGCGGGTGGGCCGGCCGTGAACAATGCCCTGCATATCGCAGTCCTGATGGGCGGCTGGGCCAATGAGCGCGAGGTTTCGCTCATGTCGGGCAATGGTGTCGCCGATGCGCTTGAGAGCCGCGGGCATCAGGTCACCCGCATCGACATGGACCGCAATGTCGCTGCGCGCATTGCCGAGGCAGCGCCGGACGTGGTGTTCAACGCGCTGCACGGCGTGCCGGGCGAAGACGGGACAGTTCAGGGCATGCTCGATCTGATGGGCGTGCCGTATACCCATTCGGGCGTCGCAACCTCTGTTATCGCGATTGACAAGCAGCTGACCAAGCAGGCGTTGGTGCCGCATGGCGTGCCCATGCCTGGTGGACGGATTGTGAAAAGCGAAGAGCTTTTCGAACGCGATCCGCTGCCGCGCCCCTATGTCTTGAAGCCGGTCAATGAAGGATCATCTGTCGGCGTCGCGATTGTCACTGACGAAAGCAATTACGGCAATCCGATTAAACGCGATGCGACCGGTCCGTGGCTGGATTTTGCCGAGCTGCTGGCAGAGCCTTTTATCAAGGGCCGCGAATTGACGAGCGCTGTCATCGACGGCGAAGATGGTCCGCGCGCGCTGGGCGTGACTGAATTGATCATCGAAAACGGGTTTTACGATTTCGAACATAAATATACCGAGGGGCAAACCCAGCACGTATGCCCCGCGAACATTCCGCCCGAAATCGCGGCCCTGTGCGAAGAGTATGCAGTCCGTGCACACACTCTGCTGGGATGTCGCGGCACGAGCCGCACCGATTATCGCTGGGATGATGAACAGGGCGAGGACGGGCTGTTCGTACTTGAGACCAACACGCAGCCAGGCATGACGCCGCTCAGCCTCGTGCCCGAGCAGGCGAAGTACGCAGGGATCGATTATCCCGTTCTGTGCGAAATGATCGTGCTCGAAGCGCTGCGGGTACACCGCGAGAGGAGAGCAGCCAATGGCTAGAATTAAGCGCTCCGGCAGTCAGGGCGTCCGCCGTGCTGCCAAGTCTCAGGGACGCGCCGCAGGTGCACGCCGGGCCAAGGCAAAGACGACCGGTATTGTCGACAGTGCAATGGGCGTCCTGCCCTTCACCGAAGAACAATGGCACCGCATATGGCTAGCCGTGATTATCGGCGGCGCGGTTGCTCTGGCTTGGGTCATCGCCAATCTGGCAGGCGTTCCTGCCATGGCGCAGGCGCAGGTTTCTCAAATGGCTTCGGACGCAGGGTTTGAAGTCAGACAAGTGCGTGTGACCGGAACAAACCGGATGGATGAACGCGAGGTCTATGCCGTGGCTCTGGCCCAGCGCGATCAGCCGATGCCGCAGGTCGATATCGAGAAATTGCGCAAGGATTTGCTTGAGCTCCCATGGGTCGCTGACGCGCGTGTTTCTGTGCAGCTGCCCGATATTCTGGCCATCGACATTGTGGAGCGTGTGCCTCACGCGGTTCTGGCCAAGCCGGACAGGCTTATGCTGATTGATGCCGAGGGGTATGAGCTCGCCCCGGTTTCGAAAGAGAATGCCAAGGGGATGCTGCGCATATCCGGGCCCGGTTCGCCAAAACAGGTCGCCTATCTGGACCGCTTGCTTGCCGCTGCCCCTGCGCTTCAACCGCAAGTGGTTGCCGCCGAATGGATCGGCAATCGCCGCTGGAACGTGACTTTCAAGACCGATCAGGTCCTTGCACTGCCCGAAGGCGAAAACGAAGCCGCATCGGCGCTTGTCAAATTTGCGCGAATGGATGGTCAGAACCGCTTGATCGGCGGTAAGGTTGCCAGCTTTGACATGCGCGACCCGCCGCGGATTTACATGCGCGTGCCTGGCCGCGCCGACGAAGTGCAGACACTCGCAGGAAACGCTCCCTGATGGCCAGCAAATCTCCCTCATCCAAAGCCCGGCTCGCCAAAGTGTTCGGCGCGGTCAACATCGGCAGCTTTCGCATTTCTGCGATGATTATGGGTGAAACAGAATCCGGCGACCTGATCGTTCTGGGTTCGGGCCACCGGGCCAGTCAGGGGATCAAACGCGGATATGTTACCGATATGCGCGCGGCGACCTATGCGATCCGCGATGCAGTCGAGCGCGCGGAAAAGAATGCGGGGCAGAGCGTTCAGAGCGTTTGGATGGCCTGCGCTGGCGCCGGACTTGGCAGCCAGGTTTCCAAGGTTGAGATTGAAATCGGTGGACGGCGGATCGAAGAAGAAGACGTCGAGCAATTGCTGCTCGCTGCGCGCGATACTATCCAGCCTGATGGCCGTACAGTCCTGCACGCGCAACCTGCTTGCTACACACTGGACGGCGCACATGGCGTTGCCAATCCGCGCGGACTTCATGCAGAGCGGCTGGGCGTCGACGTGCACGTGATGCTTGCCGACGGTGCACCGGTGCGCAATCTCATGGAGGCGGTTCAGAGTGCGCATCTCGATGTAGAGGCGGTCGTGGCAGCGCCATTGGCAGCAGGCTATGCCTGTCTCTCATCTGAGGAGCGCGACCTGGGGGTCGCGCTGGTCGAGATTGGCGCAGATGTGACCAATGTTTCGGTCTTTGCAGGCGGGATGCTACTGGGGCTCAAGGCCTTGCCGATGGGTTCGGGAGAAATCACCGATGCTGTCGCAAGCGCCTTTGGTATCAGACGGTTTCAGGCTGAGCGGCTCAAATGCGTATCGGGCTCTGCCATTGCATCCCCGAGCGATCACCGCGAAATGATCCCTGTGAACGGCCCCAATGACGGCTGGGAAGACGAAACCTCAGGGCCCGTGGCCCGCGGTGCGGATGACAAGAACCGTATTCCGCGCGCCGAGCTGGTATCTGTGGTGACGCAGCAACTTGCTGAATTGACCAAAGAGATCGGCCGGGCGCTGAAAGAGATGGGCTTTTCCGGATCGCGCGCGGGACAGGTGGTTTTGACTGGAGGCGGCGCAGAGCTTGCAGGGCTTGCTGAGTTCACGCAGAGCGCGCTTGGAATGCCGGTGCGTATTGGCCGGGCGCCATCGCTTACAGGATTACCGGAGGCGCATGCCACGCCGGGGTTTGCGACACTGGCAGGGCTGTGCCTTTATGCGGCAGATGATCCGGTTGATATTCGCTCCATCGGAGAGCGCTACAGCACATCACATGGATTTGCCGGTGTGCCAGGCTCATTCGCGGTCGGACGTCTGTTTCGCGCGCTCAAGGAGTACTTTTGATCCAATCAGACCGTTCAATTGTGCTTTCAAGTGGTGTAAACCCTCTCGTAAACCACTGTGGATAAGGATTTCTGCGGTATAACGGGCGCAGCCCGCATGTGTCACAAGCAAATTTGAAGGAAAAGCACGGCAGGCGGTACATAAAAAAGGGACGCGCCGCCTGCTTGGAAGGAAAGCGAAATGAGCATCAATATCGGACCAGCAGCAAGCGACGATTTGCGCCCGCGCATTACCGTGGTCGGCATTGGCGGAGCTGGCGGAAACGCCATCGCCAACATGATCGCCTCAGACATCGAAGGCGTGGAATTCATCGTCGCCAACACAGATGCGCAGGCGCTGAGCAGTTCTCCGGCTGAAAAGCGTATCCAGCTTGGGCCGGACATTACCGGCGGTCTTGGCGCTGGTGCCCGGCCAGAAGTGGGCAAAGCTGCCGCCGAAGAAACCGTTTCAGATATTGAAGAAGCGCTGGATGGCGTGAACATGGTCTTTATCGCCGCTGGCATGGGCGGCGGCACGGGAACAGGCGCAGCGCCGGTGATCGCCGAGGCCGCTCGCCGCAAAGGTGTGCTGACCGTAGGTGTCGTGACCAAGCCGTTCCTTTTCGAAGGCACGCGCCGGATGCGGGCAGCCGAGGCTGGCATTGAAGAGCTGCAAAATCACGTCGACACACTGATCGTGATTCCGAACCAGAACCTGTTCCTGATCGCCAGCCCGGAGACCACTTTCAAACAGGCGTTCGAACTGGCTGACGAAGTGCTTCAGCAGGGCGTCCGCTCGATCACCGACCTGATGGTCATGCCTGGTCTGATCAATCTCGACTTTGCCGACGTCCGCTCTGTAATGAGCGAAATGGGCAAGGCGATGATGGGCACGGGCGAGGGCGAGGGTGAGAACCGTGCTCTCGATGCTGCTGAGCAGGCAATCGCCAACCCGCTGCTAGACGGTGTGTCGATGCAGGGTGCGAAGGGTGTCATCATCTCGATCATCGGCGGCGAAGATATGAAGCTGCTCGAAGTCGATGAGGCTGCAAATCACATCCGCGAACTCGTTGATGAAGATGCGAACATCATCTGGGGTAGCGCGTTCAACCCTGACCTTTCCGGCAAGATCCGTGTCTCCGTTGTCGCGACCGGTATTGATGCGAGCGCCGCTGCTGCAAGCGAGCAATCGCGACCGATGTCGCTGGCAAGCTCTCGCGCGCCCAAGCGCCCGATCCTTGACTTGGGTAGCGATGACATGTCGCCCGAAGTCGATGACGAGCCCGCCCACGAGGAAGAACCGCTTTCTTTAACGAAACCGCTGGCGGAGCCTGAAATTGAGGTTGAACCAGCGCCTGAGCCAGAGCCCGAACTGGAAGTTGCCGAAGACGAGTTTGAAGCTGAGGCCGCTAATGAGGCTGAGCCGTTCGATCTAACCGGAATGCAGGCCGGAGACGATATGGGCGAGGAAGACGAGGACGATGTCGACGGGATTGTAGATCCGCTCGCCGGTCTGCGCGGCCTTGACGATGAAGACGACGATTTCGATCTTGCCTCGTCGGACGAGGGAGGTGTGTCAGATCCTGGGGACGATAGCGCATACAACACGTCGCTCAGCTCCGGGTTTGGCAGCAGTTCGGACAGTGCCGATAGCGAAGACGGGACCCTTGAACTCGGCGGCGATTATGCCGAATATTCCGAAGTCGATGGCGGTGTCGGCGATGACGATCTGCTCGGCGACGCGGATCGACTTGCCGAAGAAGACAAGCCTGTCGAGCCGCAGGCAGGTGGCCGCCGTCAATCGCTTCTGGGCGGTGCAGCAGCGGGCGCGGCTGGCGCGGCTGGCGCGGCTGCGTCAGGCTCTGATGGCGGTGCGGCATCTGCACCAGCACCAGCACCTGCGCCGACACCAGAAACCAAGCCGTCCGGCGGCAGCACACTGTTCGAGCGGATGGCAAACCTTTCCCGTACAGGCTCTGATGAAAACGAAGATGATGACGATGATGGTGACGATTCACCCGCGCTCAGCATTCCGCGCTTTCTCGGTCGCCAGAACAATCAGTGATTAGCGACCGCGGCGGGCACCAATCCGCCGCGGTCCAGTTCTGCAATTCAGCGCAGTTGCGCGGCCATTCGCCCTGTATTCAGCATAAGTCCTCTAGCGCGCCAGTGAATTATGCCTAGCCGCCAACCTTACATGCCACGCTCTGCTTCACTTTCGCTTCGCTGCACCACCGCTTTGGCTGTTGCTGCAACATTCAGCGCGCCAGTGCACACCTCTGCACAGGAATCGACGTCGCGTGAAGTGGTGCAGCCGCTTCCTTCCAAAGACGTGCAGCGCCTCAACCGTTCGCTTTTGCGGCTCGCCAAGCGCCCTGACAATGTCGAAGCACTGCTTGATGCGGGCAAGGCGGCCACCGCTGTCGGTGATCTCGATGCGGCAATCGGATTTTACAGCCGGGCCGATGAGCTTTCGCCGAACAATGCACAGGTCAAACTGGGTATGGCGACGGTCTTTATGCGGTCCGGAAGGCCGGTCGACGCACTGCCGCTGTTCAATGCAGCCCAATCGGCAGGCGCGGATGCCAAGGATTTTCTTTCAGACCGGGCGCTGGCGCTTGATCTGGTCGGGGACAACTCGAGCGCTCAAACCGCTTACAAACGGGCGATCGCGCTCAATTCCGGCGATATCGAATCGAAGCGACGTCTTGCCGTGAGCTATGCGATATCGGGGAACCGCGCCGGATTTGAAGAAACGCTTCGCCCACTGCTCGACCGGCGCGATTTTGCGTCGTTCCGGGCGCGCGCTTTCGGCCTGGCGATCATGGGTGAGCAGGACCGGGCGCAGGCCATAGTCGAAGCCGTGATGCCGCGTGACTTGGCAGGGCGGATCACGCCGTATCTGTCTTTCATGCCGCGGCTCACAAAGTCACAGCAGGCAGCAGCAGCCAACCTCGGTATCTTTCCGCGAGCAGCGGATATAGGCCAGGAGGACGCGCGGATCGCCGCCTATGTTGCCGGCACTGAAGCGCCGACTGCCACGGTTGCCCGCTCTGCCGACAGCCGGCTGGCCCCCTCTGGAAGACCGCTTGGTCGGTCGGCAGTCGCAGCGAACCCCAATACGGGAGGAGCCGCGCAAGGTGCTCCGACACCGCAACCGCAACCGCAACCGCAGCCGTCACCCAGCGTCGCCGCCGCCTTTGCCGAATTTGATGAGGGCGGATTGCCTGATGCTGCCGCTGGAAGTGATGCGGTCAACATTGCCGCAATTGATGTCCCGCGTGAAACTGCGCCTGATCCGGAGCCGGCAAAACCGGTCCATCCGAGCCGCATTTGGGTCCAGGTTGCGACAGGACAGGATCTGGATGCGCTGAAATTCGATTGGCGGCGGATGGCGCGGGCAGCACCTGATTTGCTGGGCGAATTTACGCCGCATGTAACACCATGGGGCCAGGCGAACCGTCTGTTGGCAGGCCCACTCGCCAGCCGCAACGAGGCTCGCGACCTGATCAATGCGCTAAAGGAGAAGGGGATCGACACATTCCGCTTCACAAGTCCTGAAGGCACTGAAATAAAAGAATTAAAGTAGGAAAATTCACTCGTCCACGCCTTTCTGTGCACAGGGTTTGAACAAGCGAAAACCGTTCTCCCCAGCCACTTTTGCTGCGCGCATTGCCAATCGGGTCGATGTAAATGCATCCACCCAATTGATGATGCAGAAAACCCCCCTTCGATGAGACCGCGCGAACACGAATATGCCGCGAATGATGACGCTGCGCCGGTGGATATGCTTGCCGCACTGTTCGAGGCGCGCGGATGGGCCTGCGAGGTCGTGTCGGATGATGAGCTGGTCGGCGAGGTGCAGGGCAGCTGGGCGAAGTATCAGCTGAGGGCTATCTGGCGCACACATGACAACGTGCTGCAATTCCTCTGCCTGCCGGACATCCGCGTTCAGAAAGAAAAGAAGCAACATGCGCACGAGCTGTTGAGCCTGGTCAATGAGCAAATGTGGCTTGGGCATTTCGATATCTGGTCGAACGGCGATGTGCTGCTGTATCGCCACGGCGCGCTGCTGGGCGATGATGGTATGCTCAGCCTGAAACAGGCGCAGGCACTGGTGGAAAACGCTATCGACGAATGCGACCGGTTCTATCCGGCGTTTCAGTTTGTGCTTTGGGGAGACAAGTCTCCTCAGGATGCGCTCGTGGCCGCGATGGTTGACGCCGCCGGGGAGGCTTAATACCGCCCGCTAAATCAGTGGCGGGGTCTCTATGGCGAAACAACTTCTCATAATCGGTTGCGGCAATATGGGCGGGGCTATGCTCGCCGGATGGCTGAAGGCTGGGCTGGAGCCCAGCCGTTTTGCAGTTCTCGATCCGGCTCTGGATGCGGTGCCCGATGGCTTTACGCTTTACCGTACAGCCGAAGAAGCGTCGGCGGCGGCATCGCACGATGCGGTTATGCTCGGTTTCAAGCCGCAGCAGCTCGGTAATCTCGGGCCTGGATTGCAAACGCTCACTGGCGAGGATGTAACAATCTACTCCCTACTTGCCGGTATCACGCTAGCGCAGCTTCGGACTGCGTTTCCCGCTTCTGCCGCGCATGTCCGGGTGATGCCCAACCTCGCTTCGCGTATCAACAAATCGCCGATCATTCTGCTCGAAAATGGTCTGGATGATCTTGGGCGCAGCGCCGCGTTTGGCCTGTTCGACGAGCTAGGCTCAGCAGTTTGGCTGGATGCGGAAGACAAGTTCGATCTAGTCACCGCGCTTGCCGGATCGGGGCCGGGCTTTGTTTACCGTTTTATCGACGCTCTGGCGGCCGCCGCAGCCGAGCTGGGGCTGGATTCCGAACAGGCGCAGACCCTTGCTCTGGCGACTGTCGATGGCGCATCAGCCCTTGCCGCAGGCGAAACTGCGTCGCCTGGAGAGCTCGCCGATCGCGTGGCCAGCCCCGGCGGAATGACCCGCGAGGGAATGAATGTGCTCGACGAAAATCAGGCTCTTCAAAAGCTGCTTATCGAATGTTTGCGCGCAACGCGCGATCGCGGAGCCGCACTTTCTGCTGGAAGTGACTAATTAGACTAGGAAAATCTCCGGGCGCAACGGTTAACACGCGTCAATAATCTGCGTCCGGTTTTTCTTGAAATTGACGGAGAAACACCGATATTATGTCCAATAAGCACGTATTGTCGTGCCGCAATTGGAGACTAGGGATCCATTATGTCTGACTTTAAAGACACACAGCGCACCGGTTTCGGCTCGGTGCCCCGCGCCGGCGGTGATCTCGCCGGTGTCACTTATGATGAGGGTCTGCGCAAGCATATGCTCTCAATCTACAATTACATGGCATCGGGGGTTCTGCTGACGGGTATCGTCGCCATTCTGTTCGTCAACTCGCCGCTGTTCGAAATGGCGTTTCAGATTGTCCAGACGCCGGCCGGCGTTGGCCTTCAGGCGACCATGCTCGGCTGGATCATCAAGCTTTCGCCGCTTGCGGTGATGCTGTTCTGGTGGTTTGGCGCAAGCAAGGCGAGCCAGCCTGTGCTCCAGTTCTTCTTCTGGACCTTTGCAGTGCTGTTTGGCCTGTCGATGTCGACCATCCTCATACTTTACACCGGCGAGTCTGTCGCTGCTGCATTCTTCTCGACCGCAGCGGCCTTTGCTGGACTTTCGCTGTGGGGCTACACCACCAAGAAAGACATTTCAGGCTGGGGCAGCTTCCTGCTGATGGGCGTGATCGGCCTGATCGTCGCCATGTTGCTGAACGCTTTCGTGTTCCAGTCGGGCGTGATGGGCATGGTGATCAGCGTCCTGGGCGTGCTCATCTTTGCTGGTCTGACCGCGTATGACACACAGCGCTTGAAGAACGAGTATCAGTATGTTCGGGGAACCGAGATGGCTGGCCGCGCGATCATTTTCGGCGCGCTCAACCTTTATCTCGATTTCATCAACATGTTCATCTTCATCCTGCAATTGCTGGGCAACCGCGAATAACAGCGCTGCGTCCGCACCGGTCGGAAGGCAAATTTCGACCGAACTGGTGAAATCTGCGATGCCCGGAGTCCTTTTAAGGATTCCGGGCATTTCTTTTGCTGGCAGATGCACTTAACCCTGCATGCTTAATCACAGGGCAAGACGGCGTCTGCGATCAATTGCGCGTCGGCAAACAGAGAGATGAGTTATGAAAACCGGGGATCAGCGATACGAGCAAACAAAGACGGCTGAAGGACGTCCAAAGGGGCTCACTATCACGATGGTTTCGCTCGGAACGGCGGTGCTTGCTGCGTGCGCAACGCCCGCACCGCTTCCTCCTCCGCCACCACCGCCGCCGCCGCCTGTGGTCAAAGCCGTTCCCTCCCGCCCGCTTCCTCCGGGCGGAGCTTCATACGTGATGAACATTCCGGCCAAGAACAGCGTCGGTCAGCGCCAGACAGTCAGCCTCGGCATCAATGATGATGAACGCGTCTGGTATTTCCGCTCTGCCTGGAACGTCGCGGCGCTCAACTGCACCGCAGCGCAGTTCCAGCCCATCCTCGATGCCTACAGCGCCTACATCAAAGATCACGCACGGGCGCTCAAACGTGTGAATGACCGGATCGATCGGGATTATCGCACACGAATGGGCGCGCGCCGCGCTGGTATTATCGAGCGCGAAGGGGTGATGACGAGCGTATACAATTACTACGCTTTGCCGCCTGCCCGGCGTGAATTCTGCGCAGCCGCGCTTGATATATCCAACCGTGCATTGGCCTCTCCGCCCAGCGATCCGATTGCGTTTGCTGCGGCGAACTTCCCGTTGCTCGAAGCGCCGTTTGAAAACTTCTTCAATTCTTACGAGACGTACCAGCAGATGTCGGCGCGCTGGGATGCCGAATATGGCGCGCAATATGGCGCCTCGCAGCCCGGCTGGGTCGCAGTGCAGAACGCCCGATCGCGCGGCGAGACCATTCCGACCGTCGGCGTGAGCGATCCGGAATCGACGCTGTCGGCGCAAAACCGGCAAGGGGAAACCTTGGTCGATGATGGCAATGGTAATCAGGTCCCCGTTGTGCCCGCGGATACGCAGTTCGTGTCACAGCCAGTGGTTGAACCGGTGCAAAGCGAGCCTGACGAATAGGCAAAATGCCGGCTGGCTTGCGCTTGCAGTGAAGCGGGCGTAAGCGGCGATTAGCACTTCGGTAACGGGAATGCGGTGCGCCTTTTAAAGGCAATTCCGCAGCTGTCCCTGCAACTGTAAGCGGTGAGTGAATGTTTCGCGCGGTCCGTTACTGGACGCAGCCACTGGGCACTATGCCTGGGAAGGTGAGAAGCACAAACGGCGATCCGCAAGCCAGGAGACCGACCGGAGCGCGTCGCTTGTAGCTTTGCTCAGGGATTGGCGGGGCGCGAAGAACCTTCGTTTCGAGCGACGATTTGGTGGCCGCACGGGCAATCCATGCGGTCTTATCTGTTGTTCGGAGCGAAAGGGATCGTCCGATGAGAACATACTACCTGTTAACAGGGGTGGCGATTGCTGCCCTGGGCGCGAGTGCGCCTGTACTGGCGCAAAGCTCTGAGGCGGAGCGCGCTTATAACGAATGTCTTGAAACGCTGATTGAAGGCCATCCTGATCACGGGACAGTCTCGTGCGCACCGCCACCAATCCCCTCGCGTATTCTCGTTTCGGCAAGCCGTGACGCAGATGTCTTCATCTTTGATTACGCGGGCACTGCCACGATCATAAATCAGGAACAGATTGAGCAGAGGCAGGCACGCGACATTGCTGAAATTCTGCGCGATGTACCAGGCGTCGCGGTCAGCTCGGTAGCGGGGCAGACGCAGGTACGCCTGCGCGGTTCTGAAGCGAACCACGTTCTTGTCCTGGTGGACGGTATCGAGGTGTCCGATCCGTTTTCTGGCGAGTTCGACCTTGGCACTTTGCAGATAGAGCCTGGTGCCCACGTTGAGGTGCTGCGCGGCCCGCAATCCGCGCTTTACGGCGCGGATGCGATTGGCGGGCTGATCAATTATCAGACAGCGCGCGGCGATCAGCTGCGCGGCGTTACGGCCCGCGTGGAAGGCGGAACGGACAGCACCATCAATGCCTCTGCACGGCTCGGCATCGGCGATTATCAGGCAAACCTTGCGCTCACCGCGACAGTTGTGAGCACCGATGGGCAGCCCAATGCCAGAGACGGCGCGCGCGATATTGGCCGTGATAGCTACAGCGTATCGGGCAAGGGGGCTGTGCGACCGTCAGAAAACCTGGAGCTGCGCGCTGTCGGACGATTTATCCGTACCGAAGGCGACTTTAACGATCAGGATTTCAACTCACTCAATCCGACATTTGGGCTGGTAATCGACAGCCCGGCTACACGGTTTGAAAACGAGGCAATCTATGCGCTTCTCGGCGCATCGCTCGACACATTTGACGAGGTCTGGCGGCATGACCTTTCAATCCAGATCGCCGATATCAACCGCGACAGCTTCAACGCATTCGGGCGAAGCAGTGGCAGCGAAGGCGACCGGTTGAAAGCATCCTATGTAAGCGCGGTCCGTATCGATAACGGCAGCGTTACGCACCACATCACGGGTGCTATCGATTGGGAGCGCGAACGATTTCGAAATAACGATCCGTTCGGCTTTGCCTTTGCGGGACGCCGTGAGATTGAGAACACTGGTCTTGCAGGTGAATACCGTCTCGAAGGTCGCCAGTTCGATCTGTCTGCGGCAATCCGTCACGACGTTAACGACCGATTTGCTGACGAAACGACATTCCGGGTGGGGGCCGGGTTCGATGTTACCGACACGACACGCATTCGTGGCAGTGCCGGATCAGGTATCAAGAACCCCGGCTTTTTCGAGCTTTTCGGCTTTTTCGACGGGCAGTTCATCGGCAATGAAGATCTGCAACCGGAAAAATCCACCGGGTGGGAAATCGGACTGGACCAGCGAATTGCCGCCGGAGCGGCCAGTGTTTCGCTAACCTATTTTGAAAGCACGCTTGAAAACGAGATTTTCACGACTTTCCCGCCGCCTGACTTTATCGCGACACCTTCCAATCGCTCGACTGAAAGCGAACGCCGCGGCGTCGAAGTCTCGGCCAACGCCCGGCTTGGCGGAGGGTTTTCGTTTGATGCAGCTTACACCTATCTTGATGCCGAGGAGGATGGGATTGAGGAGGTGCGCCGTCCCGATCACATTGCGAGCGCGGCGATCGACTGGAGTCATCCGCGGGACAAGGCTTCGGTGACGCTTGTGGTTCGTCACAATGGAGAAGCTGAAGACCTCGCTTTCACTGACCCGAGTTTCATTCCCGTTCGGGTAACGCTCGACGACTATACGCTTGTCAATCTCAACGCGCGAATTCGCCTGTCCGCCGGCATTGAAGCGTTTGGCAGGATCGAAAACCTGCTGGACGAAACTTACGAGCAGGTGTTCAGCTTTGTCTCGCCGGGGCGCTCGGCGATTGCTGGCATCAGGGCTTCGTTCTAAAATCCTCGCTTTTTTCGAGGAAATGCATAGGTAGCGGCCATGCATTTCCTCGATCAGGCCAAAATCTATCTCAAGTCGGGTGCGGGCGGGCCGGGAGCGGTCTCGTTCCGGCGCGAGAAGTATGTCGAATATGGCGGCCCTGACGGCGGCAATGGCGGCAAAGGCGGCGATATCGTATTTGAGGCGGTTCAGGGCCTCAACACCCTGATTGATTTTCGCTACTCGCAGCACTTCAAGGCCAAACGCGGCAATCACGGCCAGGGCCGGGACCGGACGGGCGCGGGCGCTCCCGATCTGGTGATCAAAGTGCCGGTGGGCACCCAGGTCTTGTCAGAGGACAAAGAGGAAGTGCTCGCCGACTTTACCGAGGTAGGTCAGCGCGTCACCTTTCTGGAAGGCGGCATGGGCGGACGGGGTAATGCGTCTTACAAAAGCGCAACCAACCGCGCGCCGCGCCAGCATCAGCCGGGCCAGCCTTCGGAGGAAATGTGGGTTTGGCTGCGGCTCAAATTGCTCGCTGATGTCGGACTGCTCGGCCTGCCCAATGCCGGCAAATCGACCTTTATCAACGCCGTCTCCAATGCCGGCGCGAAGGTGGGCGATTACGCTTTCACCACCCTGGTCCCGAAACTGGGCGTGGTCCGGCACAAGGGACGCGAGTTTGTGCTCGCGGATATTCCGGGGCTCATTGAAGGCGCCGCCGACGGTGCCGGGATTGGCGACCGGTTCCTTGGCCATATCGAACGTTGCCGCGTGCTGATCCATCTGATTGACATTTCCGGTGATGACCCAGCCGAAGCAATGCAGATCGTGCAGGATGAACTTTTGGCGTACGGCGCGGGTCTCGAAGACAAGCCGCAGATTATCGCGCTCAACAAGATAGACCTTGGCGATGAAGAGCTGAGCGCAGCCTTTGCTGAAGAGCTTGTTGCTGCGGGCGCGGACAAGGTCTTCGCCGTATCTGGCGCGACCGGTGAAGGGATCGAGCAATTGATGGACGCGGTGCTCGGCTATCTGCCGGACCGCACCTCCACTGAGACAAAAGCCGCAGAAGTCGATGATGAAACACAAGAGGACGGGGAATGGTCTCCGATCTGAATGGCCTGCTGGATCCGCGCACATGCAAGCGGATTGTGATCAAGATCGGCAGCGCGCTGCTGGTGAACGATGGGCAGCCAGCGCGCGCCTGGCTTGATGAGCTGGCGCTTGACCTTAAGCATCTGCGCGAAGGCGGGACCCAAATTATCATCGTGAGCTCTGGCGCAATCGCGCTTGGCGCGGCGCGGCTGGGTCTGCCGAAAGGTGGGCGAGCCAGTCTTGCCGATGCGCAGGCGGCGGCCTCCGTGGGGCAGGTCGCCCTGGCTCAGTTGTGGGCGGCAGCGCTGGACTTTCATGGACTGACAGCGGCGCAAATGCTCGTGACCATCGGGGATCTTGAGGACCGCCGGCGCTATCTCAATGCCTCTGCCACGATCGAACGACTGCTGGACGCGGGCGCTGTACCCGTCATCAATGAGAATGACAGCGTGGCGACCGAAGAAATCCGTTTTGGAGATAACGATCGTCTCGCGGCGCGAGTAGCCCAGGCGGCAAAGGCGGATGGCGTATTGCTGCTGTCCGATATTGACGGCCTCTATGACCGGCCACCCGGTGAAGCCGGGGCCGAGCTGGTCAAGGTGATTGAAGGGGTGACCCCGGAAATCATAGCTATGGCAGATGACGGATCTTCGTCCGGTCTTGGTTCGGGCGGGATGGTCGCGAAGCTCCAGGCAGCCCGCATCGCCGAGCGCGCGGGGATAGCGCTTGGCATCATCAATGGCACTCTTCAGCGCCCCATCGCGAAGGCGCGCAAGACCAATCGTGGAACGATATTCCTGCCCGTGCGAAGCGATAATGCCCGCAAAGCGTGGCTTGGTGGCAGGCTCGCTCCTGAAGGTGTGCTCAGCGTGGATTCTGGCTGTGTGGCGGCGCTGTCCGATGGTGCAAGCTTGCTCGCCGCGGGTTTGATCGACGTCGAAGGCGAATTTGCGCGGGGCGCTCTGGTCAGCCTGCACGGCCCCAAAGGCGAGCGGCTGGGTCAGGGTCTGGTCGAATACAGTGCAGCCGAATGCCGCGCGATTGCCGGACTTCGCGAAGGCGATCAGGCGGTCAGGCTCGGCTATGCGCCGCGCGCGGCAGTGGTCCACCGCGATCACATGGTGCGATCATGAATGTGGCGATCACCGGGGTCACCGGGTTTGTTGGCAGCGCGACGATGGAGATAGCGCGGCAAAAAGGAATGAAGGTGCAGGCGCTGACCCGGCGTGAGCAAGAGCCGTTAAACCGCGTTACATGGGTCCGCGGCGACCTTGATAACGCGGACGCCTTGCGGAAGCTTTGCGAAGGCGCGGATGCCGTGATCCATATTGCAGGGCTGGTGAATACCCCCAATCCCAACCGGTTCGAAGCGGCGAATGTGACGGGCACAGCCAATGTGATTGCAGCCGCAAAAGCGGTTGGAGCGAGCCGGCTTGTATTTGTATCCTCGCTTTCCGCACGCGAGCCGCAATTGTCTGCCTATGGCGCGTCCAAGGCGAAAGCGGAAAAACTGGTCGAGGCGTCCGGGCTTAACTGGACCACGGTGCGCCCGCCGGCGGTTTACGGTCCGGGCGACACAGAGATGTTCGAGCTGTTCCGCACCGCCAAATACGGCGTTGTGCCTGTGCCTCCAAAGGGTAAGACATCGCTTATCCATGTGGAAGATCTGGCCAGACTGCTAATCGCTCTGGTGCGTGTGAGCCCTGTGACCAGGGGGAAGACGTACGAACCGTGGGACGACAATGCGTTTGGCTACACCCATGACGAGCTTGCGAAGATGATAGGGGAGGCTGTGGGCAATCCAAACGCCATAACCGCGAAATTGCCCGCGCCTGTGATGCAATTTGCCGCAAAGGCGGATCAATTGCTGCGCGGATCGAAAGCCAAGCTCACACCAGACCGGGTCGGATATATGCTGCACGAAGATTGGGTGTGCGACATGAAAAAGGCGCCGCCGCTGTCGGTGTGGCAGGCGGTGTGGGACGGTCCAGCGGGCCTCAAGATGACTGCCGACTGGTATAAGGAAGAAGGCTGGCTTTAGTTAATTGTGCGATCTTCCGGTCGTCGGCACTCTCTATTCGATGCTTCGGCTTCCAAATACGTGCGTTCCCAGCAGCGTTCGAACGCTTCGAGAATGTCGAGGTTCAACGGCCATTTGATTTTGACCGCGCTCCCGTCCTCGCGAACCGCCCGAAGACTGGATGGCGCAGGAATGGCTTTAAGACGATCAATTGCTTTACGGAGCGCCTCGCGGTCGCGATTGAGGAACGCGATGGTTCCATCGATGTAGTGGTTCCAGCCAGCTACGTCGCTATCCGCCGACTTGTATGACAACTTCAGCAGCGCAATCGCTTCCTCCGTTTGCCCCGCATAGGCACGCATTTGCCCTTCATGGGTGTAGAGAATGCTCGCGTGGTCCCGCTTTTCATGACGCCATTCGCGGATCAGTTCCGCAGCTTCGGCATAGCAGCCGCGCTCATATAGCGCTCGCCAGCCGCCATCGGGCGGGGTCTGGTCGAACTGGTGCCGGTCGAGTTCGAGCATCTCCTCCAGATCGTAAGTGCAATCAGGCACCGATGGTTCGGCGGGCCGCGCAGCGGCGAGTAGCAGTGCTTCGATCATGGTCGAAGCCTAGCAACCCCGCGAATGTTCGCAATGACCTAGAGAAACGGTTCCTCGCCCGGCTGGTGAATGCCGCATTCCACTTTGTCCCAGCCTTTCCAGCGGCCTGAGCGTGGGTCTTCGCCCTCGGCGACCTTGTTTGTGCAAGGTTCACACCCGATCGAGGGGAAGCCCTGCGCGACCAGCGGATGGCGGGGAAGATCGTACTCTTCGAGATACGCCGAAATATCCTCAGCGCTCCAGTCAATCAGCGGGTTGATCTTGAGCCGGCCCTGTTCGTCCGAAGTGTCGACCTCGAAACGCGGTAAATTGGCGCGGGTGCTCGACTGGAAAGCCTTGCGTCCGGTAAAACTCGCATCGAATTGGCCAAGCGCCTTTGCAAGCGGTTTGACCTTGCGGATTTCGCAGCAGCCATCGGGGTCATAGGACCAGCGCAGGCCGGTTTCGTCCTTGGCGACAAGCTCGGCCTCGTCGGGCTTCAAGACGACGAGATTGGTCAGCCCCAGCCGCTCCGCCACGTCATCGCGATATTTCAGCGTTTCGGCAAAGTGCTTGCCGGTATCGAGAAACAGCACCGGCACATCCGGATCAACCTGAGCGATCAGGTGCAGCAGCACCACGCTCTCCGCGCCGAAGCTGGAGACCACAGCAACATCGCCTGCAAGGCTGTCCTTGATTACGCTTTCGAGCATGTCCTGAGTGGATGAACCGCGAAACATGCGATTGAGCCGCACGGCATCATGTTCGCTGAAACGCGGGCCGGTGTCGATCCGGTCGATCTTTCGGACTTCATTCATGACGCAATTCCTGGATGGTTTTCCGCCCGTCCGCAGCGCTTTGGTACACGTTTTCCCAAGTGGCGAAGGCGCGCCTGGCGTCGCTTTCATCGAGGGGTTTATCGGGCGCGAACGCATCAAAACCGCAGCGGAGCATATGGCTGAGCTGATCGATGCCGACATCGCCGACAGCGCGCAGTTCCCCCGTGTATCCGGCCTCGCGCAAGATGCGGGCGGCAGAATAGCCGCGCCCGTCGCCAAAGGTCGGGAAGTTGACTTCGACCAGCGCAAGCCGGTCGAGGAAGGGAAGTAGCTCGCGCGCATCGTCGCCCGGCTCGATCCGCACGGCTGTCGCGTTGGTCTGGTCGCAACACGCATCGACAGTGACGGTGCCGTGATCGACCACCTCATCATCGCGGAAACGGAATTGCACCTCGTCGGGGGAGGTGCCGAGATCGGCCTTATCAATCATAAAGCGCCTCCTTGAACGGTGCCATGCCGATCCGGCGGTACGTATCGAGGAAGCGCTCCTCACCTTCGCGCTGGTCAAGATAGACGTCCGTCACCTTCTCCACCGCTTCAATCACGCCGTCCTCGTCGAAACCGGGGCCAGTGATCTTGGCAAGGCTGACATCTTCCGCCTCGCTGCCGCCGAGCGAGAGCTGGTAGTTTTCCTTGCCCTTTTTATCGACGCCGAGAATGCCGATATGGCCGGCATGGTGGTGGCCGCAGGCATTGATGCAGCCGGAAATCTTGAGCTTCAATTCGCCCAGTTTTCCGGTCTTGCCTGAGGCATCGAAACGCTCCGAAATACGCTGTGCAAGCGGGATCGAACGGGCATTGGCAAGGCTGCAATAATCGAGGCCGGGGCACGCGATCATGTCTTCAATCGAATCCATGTTAGGCGAGCCGAGACCAGCGGCATCCAGCTCGGTCCACAGGTCATGGAGATCGGCGATCTTTACATGCGGTAGGACCACATTCTGTGTGTGCATGATGCGCAGTTCATCAAAGCTGTATTGCTTCGCAAGCTGCGCCATCAGCCGCATCTGCTCACCCGTGGCATCGCCGGGAATGCCGCCGACAGGCTTTAACGAGATCACCGCGCTGACATAGCTGTCATGCTTGTGCCGGTGAGTGTTGCGGTCGATCCACAGTGCGAAATCGGGATCGGAGCGATCAACTGTCTTTGGACCATCCTCAAACGCTGGATCGGCGAAGAACGGTTTGATCCGCTCCAATTCCTCGCGCGGCGGCTCTATGCCCTGATCAAGCAGGTGCTTGAACTCCTCTTCGACCTGGCGGGTGTACTCGTCCTTGCCGATTTCGTGGACGAGGATCTTGATCCGCGCCTTGTACTTGTTGTCGCGCCGTCCGTAGCGATTGTAGACGCGCAGGCATGCCTCGGCATAGGTTATCAGCTGATCGAGCGGCACGAAATCGCGGATCATCGGGGCGATCATCGGCGTGCGGCCCATGCCGCCGCCAACGAAGAAGCGCGCGCCCAGTTCACCATTTTGCTCGACGATCTGGATGCCGATATCATGCAGCCGCATCGCCGCGCGGTCCTTTTCGGACGCGATCACCGCGATCTTGAACTTGCGCGGCAGGTACGTGAATTCCGGATGGAAGCTCGACCACTGGCGCAGCAGCTCAGCATAGGGTCGCGGATCAACCAGCTCATCATGCGTCGCGCCAGCGAAATGATCCGACGAGATATTGCGGATGCAGTTCCCGCTGGTCTGGATGGCGTGCATCTCAACCTTGGCAAGGTCGGCGAGAATGTCGGCGGCATCCTCCAGCTTGATCCAGTTATATTGCAGGTTCTGACGCGTGGTGAAGTGGCCATATCCGCGATCATACTTGTCGGCGATATTGGCGAGCGCTGTCATCTGCTCGGAATTGAGCGTGCCATAGGGGATCGCAACGCGCAGCATGTAAGCGTGCAGCTGCAAATAAAGACCGTTCATCAGCCGCAGCGGCTTGAACTGGTCTTCGCTCAGCTTGCCTTCGAGACGGCGGCGGGCCTGGTCGCGAAACTCCTCGACACGGGCATCGACCATCTGTTGATCGTAATTGTCGTACTTGTACATATCAGATTACCCAGTCGATCGCTTCGGGGGATTGGGGTTTGAGAGTGAGGTCTGGACGCACCGTGGGGCCGAGCGCGCGGATTCGGTCCTTGATATGTGCCGGGCGGACTTTGCCGTCATCCTCGCGGGTCGCCTCGATTATGTAGGGCACATTCACGCGCCTGGCGGCTTCTTCAGCAGCGAGGATTTCCTCGGCACGCTCGCCTGCGTCTACCGCGTCATCGACATGGCGCGACCATTCAGAGCCCGTCCACCAGACGACATCGCCTGTTTTCAGATCGTTTCCGGTGAGAACTTTCATTGCCGTGTCTCCAAAGCCAGCTGTGCGACGGCCGCGTCCTCGCGCGCTGTCACTTCGCCGATCACAATAAGCGCAGGGCTTTTGATCTG
>CALLQC010000080.1 GCA_938015255.1 uncultured Erythrobacter sp. | reverse complement strand
GATGGAGGCGCTGTCAGCAGAGATGATCGCGCAGGTCTGGGACGTGCGAGGGACGTGGATTGGCGAGGCCGGAGCGCGGGCTTTGGTGGTTTAGCGAGGTCGCGACAGCCTGAGATCCCAGAAGCCTTTCACTTCGCAATCGAAAGAACGAGGTAGGTTATCTCATCGTCCAAAGCGCCGTATGCTCGCCCGAAATTCTGATTGCCCATTCGGCCGAGAACCTGGATCTGCGTGCTGTTTGAAATAAGCCTGTTCTCATTGTTGGGGAAGCTCAGAACAGCATAGGCAAGTGCCTCATTGGCGCGTTGTTCACTGTCGAAGAGTTGAACGTAGCTTACTTTCATTGACTGGCTCCTGAAGATTGGAGTGCGCTTAGACCTTTTGAGTAATCGATCAGGCGTAAACCCAGGTCGATCTTCCACGCCAATCGCGCCGCTTCCAAACAGTCTGTTTTTTCCCCGCAGCTATTGGCAATGCTCGAAATAGGTTTGGCAATTTCTTCGAAAGCGGCAACTCGCTTCGAAAGTTGATCATCCGGAATCGGGGCTATCAGCCTTTCAAATTCTGCCAAAAAATCCTCTGCGGACTCGTTGGCATCAATGGCCCGGTTGAAAGCGTTCACGGTCTCCAAATCAAGACCTGTGCCGCCGCGCAATTTCAGATCCGCATTGGAACGTGAAATCAGGATGCTCATGCAGCCCTTCGTCACTTCCGAGCTGGACTGCACCAACGTGTCTGTTGGCGAGCTCAGGTGTGCGAGGCAAAACATCAACGGTTCATCTATAGTCGAGAGCTCGACAATTTTTACGATCGCCTGTGATACCGAGGCGGCCCGTGCAGCATTGTCGAATTCGCCGCCACCGCCTTGTTTCAGGCCTGCCAAAGTGGTGCTTGCGGTTGCGCCGGAAATAAGGTCCTTCGCGATGGATGTGATGTTGTCCATCGCTTTGTTTGCTGTCTCTTCGTCCGCTTTTGCTTGAGAAGCAGCGAGCTTCAGCGCCGTGCACTTATTCGCGTCTGCATCCTTGTTATTCTTATCGGTTGAACATTCTTTGTCTGCGGCAGCGGCTAACGCTTTATCAGCCTCTTCCCTCGCAGCCTTGGCCTTTTGCAGACGCTCATCGTAATCTCGCACGAGCTTGGCTGCGTCACCGCCCGAAATAATGCTGCTGGCGGTTCCGCCTGGGGAAATGATCGTCGATGTCGCGCGTGAAACACCCGTCAGCTGTTCGATTGCGAGGACGGCAACCATTGATCGTTGGTCTCTCGCCGCCTGAACGACAAATTGGGCTTTATTGATTGCGCCAGACAGATAACGTTCGCAGGTCCGATAAAATGACTCGCGCAGCATGTTGATGGTTTGAGTGCGCTCGATTGTCGCGGCAGTTTCGTTGGACGAAAGACCGAATTGACCCCCGCTTCTGTTGCCTTCGGCTGCCACAGAGGTCGCATATGCGCTAAAGACGTCCGGCGCGGCTTCGGCGCAAACTTTGATTTCATCCTCTTTTGCGCGCGACATTATTAGATGCCGCTGCTTTGCGTCGACAGTGAAAACCTGGCCTTCTTTGTCTTTCGGAAACGGCTTTAATCGGCCGATACTGTTGAAATTCGCACAACCGCCTACAGCCAGCGCACATAGCGCCAGCCCAAACCCAATTTTTCGCATTTTCGCCCCCCCCCACGATAGGGCAGCAGCCGCTTCCACGCCCGACCAAGATCGAACCGGAAGCGACTGCCCCCGTTGAACTCTCTGCGACCCTTGGTGCGACCCGAAGGGTTCGTGGAAATCTAGCAAAGAGGATTACATTACTACGCGTTTGATCGGGCCGCGAAACTTAAGGTTTCCTGTAGGCCTGCCCCGTGAATCGCCGATTTCTGCCACTTTTTGCGAAATTCCCTAGCGTTATCGATAGGGGCGAGGATCACGCGACGTCGCGCGGATCGTCATATACGCCTTGTGCGAAAATCTGCGTTCGGCGCTTGCTTCGATAGACCAGACCGCGCGCGACCTTGTTTCCGGCGGTGGTGTATTCCAGCTCATCTGCAATCGCTTTATAGTCGCCTGCGTCGATTGCCGCGTTCAGGCGCGGGCTTTCGCTTGGCGATACGTTCCCGATCCCGACATTGAAGACGAGATCCACCAGGGCGTCGAATTCGTGCTGATTGACTTCGAGATCGCCGAGCAGTTCCCGAACACCGGACTCTGCCTTTCGCAAATCCTGTTCAAGCAGGTCGAGCGCGCGATCGTGCGAAATGGTATCGCCCATGGCAAGGCCGTCCGACGGCAGGATAAGATGCCCGACGCCCACCGTCGGATAACCGGCGACATCGCGGTATACATCGTAGCGGACGCCTTCCTCCTCAATCATCGCCTCTATCAGCTGTTCGCTGGCGGTCAGATCGGCAGCACTGCGGCGTTCGGTAGGGTCGATCAGCTCGAAGGCGGGCTGCGTGTCCATCGCGAAGTTTTGCTGCGCGAAGGAGGGATCCGAAATCACGGCGTAATTGGTCGCCCCGGCCAGACTGGCGGAGCTGACGCCAAGAGCAAGAGCGGTCCGCTTTCGCCGGCGCCCTTTGCTACGTTTGCGCGGTAAGAGCTGCGTTTGTTGTGATTGCGCGGCCTTCGATTGACCTTTTCCGCGCTTGCGCCAGCGCTGCCTGAAATGGTTGAGAAAGCGTCGGCGACGCTGTTTTTCCGGCGTGGCGTGTGCGGAATTGTCTGGAAGGGGCGAGAGGGTGTCGCGGGATAGAATAATGGGTTTGCGTTCAAGCGGGGTGATGGGCGGGCCTCCTTTCGAGCCGAGGAAAATTCAATAAAGTCAGTTCACTAAATCAACGGACCGTCTGCCTGATGGGTCCACACTTCACCGCGCATCATGCACGTTGCAGGCGGACTGGCTGCGATTGGATGCGGCGAGACGGCTGATGGGCGACTTCTCGAACCACAATGATATCAATGCCTTCGCGTTTGGGGCTAAAACAAACCTGTCTGGAGAGGTGACTTTCCGGCGGATTTCTGCACAAGTGACGTCCGCGCGGCCGGAAGAGATCCGGTCATCGCAACCGTCATGGGGGTGACGCGGTGGACAGACCGGTTTTGCAGAGCGGAAGGCATGAGGCCAAGACCGGCGATTTCCGGTACAAGGCCTTTATCAGCTACAGCTGGGCCGATGCGAAATGGGGCAAATGGCTCCAGCAGGCGATTGAGACGTACCGCACGCCCAAAAAGCTGATCGGCACCGATGCGAAGCATGGCCCTGTGCCCGCGCGGCTCAATCCGCTTTTCAAGGACCGTGAGGAAGAAGCCGCCGGTGCCAGCATCGGTGCAGCGGTCGAGGCGGCACTGGCCGACAGCGAATTCCTGATCGTCATCTGTTCGCCCAATTCGGCCAAATCACAGTGGGTTGACCGCGAACTTGCGTGGTTCAAGACCCACCGCGATCCTGACAAGGTGCTGGCGCTGATTGTGGATGGCGAGCCGGGGGATGCTCAGCGCGAATGCTTCCCCAAGGCGCTGACCCACATCATCGCACCCGACATGGCGATCACCGACGCGGCGCAGGATGCACCGCTCGCCGCTGATGCACGCGAAAGCGGCGATGGCAAACGCATCGCCAAGCTCAAGATTGCAGCGGCGATGCTGGGCGTGGGGCTGGACGAGCTGGTCCGCCGCGATGAACGCCGCCGCACAATTCGCACACGGATCATCACCACAGCGTCGCTCGCGCTGGCTGCTGTGATGAGCACGCTGACCTGGTTTGCCGTGGAGGCGCGCAAGGAGGCGGAGTTTCAGCGCAACGAGGCTGACGGTCTGGTGGAATTCATGCTTACCGACCTGCGCGAAAAACTTGAGCCGGTGGGGCGGCTTGATGCGCTGGATGTGGTCGGCGACCGGGCGCTGGATTATTATGCGGCGCAGAAACTGGGCGATCTGGATGCAGATGCGCTGGGGAGGCGCAGCCGCGCTCTGCTACTGGTGGGTGAGATCAGCAATATTCGCGGTGATAGCGAGGAAGCATTGAAAGCGTTTACGCAGGCCGCCGCGACCACGAAGGAGCAGCTCGCACGCGATCCCGCCAATGAACAGCGAATATTCGACCACGCACAAAGCGTGTTCTGGGTCGGCGCAATTGCCTACGGGCGAGGGGAAATGGTGGATGCCGAGGCGCAGTTTCAGGAATACAAGCGGTTGGCGGACCGCTTGATCGAGTTGGATCCGAACAACCCCGAATGGCAGACCGAAGGAAGCTATGCCGAGACAAATCTTGGCGCGATGTATTTCGAGGCTGCTCGCTACGAAGAGGCCGCTTCATCGTTCTTAGGAGCGTTGGAGAGGATCGAAGAGGTAGCCAAATTGGCGGAATATGACGCTGCCACGCAGATCGAGGTCGGGAATGCCGCAAATTGGGCGGCCGATGCGAATAGCCATTTGGGGCGGATCGACGAGTCACTGGCACTGCTTCAACGTGAAATCGCGATATATGAGGGCGTATTGGAACGCGACCCTTCCAATGCCAATGCAAAGAACCGATTGGCAATTGCCAAACAGTTTGTAGCTGGCGAGCTGCTTGATCTCGGAAAACTTGATCAAGCCATGAAGTCACTCGACCACTCGCTTCTATTGCTCGGCGAGTTGCGATCGCTGGAACCCGACAACGCCGAATGGAAAGAAAGCGAGACCAGGGGGCGATTGGCATTGTCAGAGTTTTCGTTTTATGCCGGTCAAACTGACTTGAGTTCAGCGCAGTTGAAGCAGGCCACGTTCTTATTGGATGAGATGCTTGCGAGCGACCCTTCCAATGCAATTTGGGCAGTGGAACTCAAGGTGCTTGCCTACATGAACGACGCTCGGCTGGCGATGTCGAACGATAAGGTGCTTGTGGCAAAATCCCATCTCGAAAGGGCGAGTGCGTTGTTCGAAAACGATCCCGACCAAGACAATATCGTTGCCGCGCGGGTCTACCGGCTTCTTGGCGATACCCAGGCGAGGTTAGGTCAAGACGAAGCTGCGCACCAATCATGGAAGCGCGCGTTAGGGCGACTGCCCAAGTACGCGGCGGCCGATCTCCATGGTTTTTTGATCCTGTCCCGCCTCGGTCGGAAAGACCAGGCCGAGAAGACTGCGAAGAAGCTCGATAGAAGGGGCTTTCATCACCCCCTCTATCTTGCGGAGCGCTAGATTCCAGCCGGAGCACTAGATTCTAGCAAGCTTAGTTGCTGCCCCCGAGCCCCTTTCTACTCAATGCCGGATCGATGGAGATATAGTAATCGCCGCTGCTTTGGTTGGGCAGCACAAATGCCATCATATACGCATAGGGCGGGCTGCCATCGTCGGTATTGTCGGCGATCTCAAGTTCAGTATCGCTTTTGCGCTTGAACTTCATCTTGTCGATTTCGACCGGCGGTGAGGCATGGTATTCGAGCGGCGGCCCCAGGCTGATGATGTTGCAGAACCAGCCATAGCCCAGATGTTTGAGAACACCGCTTCCGCCGCCTTTTGCGTCGATATAGGTCGGGCCTTCATCCTTTTTTGCCCAGCGGGGCGTTTGATCGCCTGTCAACAGATTGCCGTTCGGATCCGTCATATGAGCTGAATTCAGCACAAGCGTGATGTCGATATTCTCCGAATACTGCTTGTCTGATGCCATCGCTGAAATATCGATTGCGCCGGTGTTGGGGTCGACCGTTATGGTGTTGTCCGGCTCGCAGCTCGTCACGATGAATTCGATCGAAGAGGTGGTAATGTTCAGCGGGTTCAGGCTGTTCCATTGTAGCACCGGGATAACCGCAATTGTCGCCTTGCGATCTTTCAGCGCATTCGCCGATCCTGATTGTACGACTGATGGCATTTCAAAACTCCCGTCCAGTTGCGTTTCGTTCTGCGCAACTTCGCTGTCTGGATAGCAGCGAGGCTGAGCAATCGGCGTGCGATCCCGCAGTCTGGAGGGTGTCTTGATGATCTGACCGGTCGCGAAACAATGCGCCGGTTCCCCCCGAAACCGTCGCCCGCCGGATCCGTGTGCGACCACTCCGGCAGGTATGCGTGAAGTGTGCGCGCAAGTGGGGAATTTGTAAACCAAAACCGTGAGGGCGCGCTCTCGCAGTGCGTGCCGAAATGTAAACAGCGGCTGAAACGCTTTGCCGCCCCGCTTTGCGGTGGACCCGGATTGATCTTCGCGCGTTGTAATCAGGCGCTGCCGGAACCATTTCGGGGGCAAGCCGAATGATGGCCTTGCGGGCCACTTGACCAATGCGAACATTTCCGGAACACACGCGCCCATGCTAACCAAAATTTCCGTCCGCGGTGCCCGTGAGCACAATCTCAAAGGCGTCGATATCGATTTGCCGAGGGACAGCCTGATTGTTGTCACGGGCCTGTCTGGCTCGGGCAAGTCCAGCCTGGCCTTCGACACGATCTATGCCGAGGGGCAGCGGCGCTATGTCGAGAGCCTGTCTGCCTATGCGCGTCAGTTTCTGGAGATGATGCAAAAGCCCGATGTCGAGCATATTGACGGGCTCTCGCCCGCAATCTCGATCGAGCAGAAGACCACGTCGCGCAATCCGCGGTCGACCGTGGCGACCGTTACCGAGATTTACGACTACATGCGGCTGCTATGGGCGAGGGTGGGCGTGCCGTACTCGCCCGCCACCGGAAAGCCGATTGAGGCGCAGACCGTGTCCAACATGGTCGACCGGGTGATGGCATTGCCAGAGGGCACGCGGCTTTATCTGCTCGCGCCGGTCGTGCGCGGGCGAAAGGGTGAATATCGCCGCGAGCTGGCCGAATGGCAGAAGGCGGGCTTTACCCGCGTGCGGATCGACGGGGAGCTGTATCCGATTGAGGAAGCGCCCGCGCTCGACAAGAAGTTCAAGCATGACATCGAAGTCGTGGTTGACCGGCTTGCGGTGAAAGAAGGATTGGAAACGCGGCTGGCGGATTCGTTTGAAACCGCGCTGAAGCTGGCCGACGGGCTGGCTTATGTCGACCTTGCCGATGGCGTGGTGCCGGGGCGTGAGGACGAGGAGTCGTCTGGCGGGGCGATGAAAGGCGCGGGGATACCTGCCAACCGCATTGTCTTTTCCGAAAAGTTCGCGTGCCCGGTCAGCGGCTTTACCATCGAGGAAATCGAACCGCGCCTGTTCTCGTTCAACTCGCCGCAGGGTGCGTGTCCGACATGCGATGGGATCGGGGAAAAGCAGCTGTTCGACGAGCAGCTGGTTGTGCCGAACGAGGGGCTTACGCTTAAACAGGGCGCGATTGCGCCGTGGGCAAAGTCCAATCCGCCATCGCCCTATTACATGCAGGTGCTGACCAGCCTCGCGAAGGCGTATGATTTTGACATTACGACACCCTGGCGCGATCTGGAACCAGACCAGCGCCTCATCATCCTGCATGGCACGGGCGGAATGCCGGTTGCGCTGACCTTCAAGGATGGACGCAAGACCTACACCGTCAACAAGGCGTTTGAGGGGGTGATCGGCAACCTCAACCGCCGGATGATGCAGACCGAAAGCAGCTGGATGCAGGAGGAGCTTTCCAAGTTCCAGACCGCGCAGCCGTGCGAGACCTGCGGCGGCAAGCGGCTCAATGAAAAAGCGCTGGCGGTGAAGGTGGCGGAGACTGATATTGCCGCGCCCACAGTGATGAGTGTGTCCGATGCGAAGGCGTGGTTCCTCGCGCTGGATGACAAGCTGACCGACCAGCAATCGCAGATCGCCCGCGCAATTTTGAAAGAGATCAATGAGCGGCTCGGCTTCCTCGACAATGTCGGGCTGGACTACCTCAACCTTGATCGCACCAGCGGCACGCTTTCCGGCGGAGAGAGCCAGCGCATCCGGCTTGCCTCGCAGATCGGCAGCGGGCTTTCGGGCGTGCTCTACGTCCTCGACGAGCCCAGCATCGGCCTGCACCAGCGCGACAATGACCGGCTGCTGGAGACGCTTAAGCGGCT
>CALLQC010000079.1 GCA_938015255.1 uncultured Erythrobacter sp. | reverse complement strand
CCGAGCAGTTTTTGCTTCCACTCCTCTTCATCCATCTGGGTAAAATGGCCGAAGAAGAGCACATTGAAGTTGGCATCTTCGCGGGGCAATGTGGCCGTTGACGGCAAGACGGACAGGACTGCGAAAAGCGACGATATGAATGCAGTTAGCGCAAGCGCGATTGTCGCCAAAGTTATCTCGCTTCCGATCAGGCGGGTCACAGACAAAGAGAAGACCACGAAAGTGGCACCTATCAGGATATTGGCCTTCTGATCCGCCATTTGCGACAGTGTCAGCGTGTTGAGCTGCGCCGTTCTCACTAAATGCACGGCATTGGCGGACAGTGGCTTGTCCCCGGCCTCCACCAACGAATTTTCGAGATCGGCTTGCGCCACTGTACATCACCCCCAATTGCACTGGGAACGACATGTGCCAGTGGCGGGAAAACTTGACAAGCTGCGTCTCACGCCGCTTTGCAGCCGTATTGCTATGGCAACGATCACATCTGTACCACTGACAAGAGACATCACCGCATTATGACCGAAGCCGAAGTCGACACACGCATCCGCGACCTTATCAAGCCGTTCAACAAGAAAGAGGTCGAGATTACCGATGCGACCACATTCCAGAATGATCTGGAATTCGACAGCCTGACTGTGATGGATTTCGTCGCCGAGATCGAAGATGAATTCGATGTGATTATCAGCATGAACCAACAGGCCGAGATTGAAAATTACGGCCAGCTTGTCGCAGCAGTGCACAAGCTGCAGGATAGCTGATAAAGAGCTCTGCCATGACTGACACCGTGACCGAAAGCGCCGAACGCGCGGACCTGTTTGCCAAGTTCGATCCCATCATCCAGACCCGCGAGACATTGCTCGCCAGCGGGGTGGAAGATCCATACAATCTGGTGATGGAAAAGGTGCTCTCGCCAACCCGTGCAATCTGCAACGGGCGCGATACCATTCTGCTTGGCACGTACAATTACATGGGCATGACATTCGACCCTGACGTTCTGGACGCGGGCAAGCAGGCGCTTGCCGATTACGGTTCGGGCACCACGGGAAGCCGGGTTCTCAACGGCACCTATCAGGGCCACAAGGAATGCGAGGACGCGCTCAAGGAATTTTACGGAATGGACCACGCAATGGTCTTTTCCACCGGCTATCAGGCCAATCTCGGGATCATTTCAACCATCGCGGGAAAAGGCGATTATGTGGTGATCGACATCGACAGCCACGCATCGATCTATGATGGCTGTGCGATGGGCAATGCGGAAATCGTTCCGTTCCGCCACAACGATATCGAAGCGCTTGAAAAACGGCTGAGACGTATTCCGGACGGCGCAGGCATTCTGGTGGTTCTCGAAGGCGTCTACTCCATGATGGGCGATGTTGCGCCGCTCAAGGAAATGGTCGCGATCTGCAAGAAATACGGCGCGATGGTGCTGGTCGATGAGGCGCATTCCATGGGCTTCATCGGCGAAAACGGTCGCGGTGTGTGCGAAGAGCAGGGCGTGATCGACGACTGCGATTTTATCATTGGCACCTTTTCGAAAAGCGTCGGCACAGTCGGCGGCTTCTGCGTTTCAAACCATCCCAAGTTTGACATCATGCGGCTCGTTTGTCGCCCCTATGTTTTCACCGCTTCGCTCCCGCCAAGCGTCGTCGCAACCGCGGCGACTTCAATCCGCAAACTGATGCACGGCGCAAACAAGCGCGCGCATTTGTGGGAGAATTCTCGGACCCTGCACGCGGGCTTGCTCGACCTCGGATTCGAACTTGGTACGCAGGAGCCTCAAAGCGCGATCATTGCCGTGATCATGCCCGATCTTCAGCAGGGGGCGATGATGTGGGAAGCTCTCTTGAAAGAGGGCCTTTACGTCAATCTGGCCCGTCCCCCGGCGACACCCGCAAACATGACGCTTTTGCGCTGCTCGCTGTGCGCTGAACACTCGGCGGAGGAAGTGCAGACCATCCTCGCCATGTTTGAGCGCGCCGGAAAGGCAATCGGGATTATCGCCTGACCCCGGTCAGCCATGCGCCGATCAAAACCGCAGCAAGTGCGCCTGTGAACTGGGCCGCGATGAACAGCGGCACGTCCGCAGGCGCTATGCCTGCGAAGGTGTCGCTGAGTGATCGCACCATCGTGATCGCTGGGTTTGCGAAGCTGGTGGATGAGGTGAACCAGTAGGCGCTCGTAATATAAAGCGCGACACCTGCCGGGATCGCCTCGGCGCGATGCTTCAGCAAGACGAGTATCGTCAGAACCAGACCAAACGTGGCGATAAGCTCACCGGTCCATTGCCCGATCCCGGCGCGTGCTTTGGTGGAGAACTGAAAAATTTCGAGATCGAACATCAAATGCGCCGCGAACGCGCCAAGCATGCCACCGGCCAGTTGCGCTCCGATAAACGCCAAGGCCAGCCAGAAGCCGATCTCTCCCCTAAGGGCAAATGAAAACGTGACCGCCGGATTGAAATGTGCACCGCTGATCGGGCCAAGCATTGCGATCAGGACGTACAGGATTGCTCCGGTCGCGATTGTGTTGGCCAAGAGCGCTATGGCAACATTCCCGCCTGACAGGGCCTCAGCCATGATCCCGGACCCGATGACGGCGGCGAACAGGAAAAAGCTGCCTATCGCTTCGCAGGCCAACATTTGCGCGCGGCCAGGTGACGCCGGTTCACTCACGGCCTAGGCAACGTCGACTGACACCGCCAGATCGCAGGGGCTGCCCTCACCATCAGTGTCATCTTCGCGGCCTGCCAGCTGCGCAAAAACGATGAAGCCACCGACGACGAGCACAACAAAAGCGGTTGTGACCCAGCCCAGATACTTGTCGATCACCGCTTTGATCGGCGCCCCGAATATCTGGAACAGGATCCCCACGATCATGAAAATGAGCGCCCGGCCAGCTATCGCAGCAAGAACGAAGGTCACAAGGTTCATTTCTACGAACCCGGCCGTGATCGTCATCAGCTTGAACGGTACGGGCGTACCTGCAGCAAAGAATACGGCAAGCGCCCCTTGTTCCCTGATGTAGCAGGCAGCGACCGGAAAACTCTCCGTCAGGCCGAGCACGCCAAGCATCCATTCGCCGATTGTTTCGTAAAGGAAATATCCGATCGCATAGCCGAACAGCCCGCCAAGGACCGAGGCAGCGGTGGCAACAGCTGCAAACCTGATCGCCTTTTTCGGTTCAGCCAGACACATCAGGCCCAGCAGTGGATGCGGCGGGATCGGAAAAAAGCTGGATTCGATAAAGCTGAAAAATCCCAGCCACCAGACCGCTTTCGGATGCGCGGCCTTATCCATCGTCCATTCGTACAGTGCACGTAACCAAGCCACGACAAGGCCTTTCGATTGTCCCGGCGCGGAGGGTTAGGCGAGGTCTACATCGTGCGCAACACGAAATATATAACCTATTTGGCACTTTATTATTGACATCGACACGCTCTTTGGTTAGTAAGGGGCATAGTCGGAAAATAGCGATTCGCCAGCAGGCAGCCTCCATGATGGAGCGCTGCCTTTTTTGTGTGATGACGGGAGAACGAGGATGGCCCGCAGCGGTAAGAAACAGGTCAAGATTCCCGCTCATGTCCGGAAGGGCGAAAAAGATGCACTGACACGCCATTGGCAGAAGCACTTTCTCGATCATCTTGCCGAAAGCTCGAACGTGAGCGAATCGGCCAAAATCGCGGGCATCAATCCCAGCCGTGCCTATCTGGTGCGCCGTCAGGATCCGCAATTCGCCAGACAGTGGCTCGCGGCCTTGTGGGAGGGGTACCTTCATCTCGAAATGGAGGTGCTGCGCCGCCTGCGCGATGGCGACCAGAAGGCTGGTGAGACCGACAAATACGATTTCGCCAATGCCATCCGGTTGCTCAACGCGCACCGTGACAATGCTGCGCGTGCACAGGCCGAACAGCGCAATGTCAGCGCCGATGAAATCCGCGCTTCGATTGATCGCAAGGTCGAACGGATCAGGCAACAGATCCGCGAAGAGAAAAAATCCGGGAGCGGTTTGGCGTGAACGAAAGAAGCGGATGGCTGAGCAGCGCGCCCGCAGATATCGCACACAGGATCGCGAGCTCGCTTACCAGCGATGAACGTGCCGAATTTCTGTATCACTGGGAATTTTTCGCCCGCGATGCCCAGCTGCCTCCGCCGGGCGATTGGCGCGTCTGGCTCGTCATGGCGGGGCGCGGCTTCGGCAAGACGCGCGCCGGGGCAGAATGGGTTCGCGCCGTGGCGGATCGCAGTCCGGACGCCCGGATTGCGCTCGTATCAGCGTCGTTGTCCGAAGCACGGGCCGTAATGGTTGAAGGGGAAAGCGGCATACTGGCCTGCAGCCCGCCAGACAGGATGCCGGTTTACGAAGCCTCGCTCAAACGCGTGAGCTTCCCCAACGGAGCGCGGGCGTTTCTTTATTCGGCCGCAGAACCGGAAACCCTGCGCGGCCCGCAACACAGCCATTCGTGGTGTGATGAAATTGGAAAATGGCCGCTATCACAAACCCGTGCAACGCGGGCATGGGACAATCTGCTGATGGGATTGCGCCTTGGCAATGATCCGAAAATTGCTGTGACCACCACCCCGCGCGCTGTGCCGCTCGTGCAGCGTTTGCTGGGCAACGAAAATGCCCTGAATACGGTGGTCTCACGAGGTTCAACCTATGACAATGCAGCCAATCTGCCGCAGCGTTTTCTCGAAGCGATCGAAAATGAATTCGCTGGAAGCCAGCTTGCGAGACAAGAAATTGCCGGTGAACTGGTCACCGATATCGACGGCGCCCTTTGGGATCGCAGCCTTCTCGAAAGAACCCGCGACACCGCGGCGCAGCCGGAATACCGGCGCGTCGTGGTCGCGGTCGACCCGCCGACCTCCTCGGCTGGAGACGAATGCGGCATAGTCGTCGCCGCGCTTGGTGCCGACGGGAAAGGCCGGGTGCTCGCTGATTGCTCGGTCAGCAAGGCAAAGCCTGATGAATGGGCCGCCGCCGCTGCCAATGCGGCACGCAACTGGGGCGCAGACAGAGTGATCGCAGAGGCAAATCAAGGCGGCGCAATGGTCGAGACGGTGCTGCGTGCGGCAGAGGCTGTGTTACCGGTAAAACTGGTCCATGCCAGCCGCGGAAAGGTGGCGCGGGCCGAGCCGGTTGCCGCGCTCTACGCCGCCGGACGCGCAGGACATTGCGGACATTTTCCGCAGCTTGAAGACCAGTTGTGCGGGCTGATGGCCGGGGGCGAATATCTCGGACCCGGCCGCAGCCCCGACCGCGCCGACGCCTGCGTGTGGGCGATGAGTGAACTGCTGCTGTCTCCCGCAGCGCGCCCCAGCATACGTTCGATCTGAACCAAAGGAAATTTCATGGCCTTGTTCGAAAACCTGCTCTCCGCCTTCAAGGGCGGGGATAATACCCGTGTGCCTTTGGCCCCCGGCTTTCTATCTGGATGGATGCCAGCATTCGAAGCGGGCTCTGCCTCGTCCGGGTACACTTATGAAAATGGCGTGCAACACGGCTTCCTCTCAAATCCGATAGCCCAGCGCGCCGTCAGGATTGTGGCAGAAGGGATCGGGCAGGCTCCGCTCGCTTGCAGCGAGGATGCTATGAGAGGTCTCGTCTGCGCGACCAGCGCGGGCCAGCCGCTGATCGAAACACTCGCCGCCCATGTGCTGTTGCATGGCAATGGCTTTGTTCAGATCATCAAGGATGCGAGCGGCAAACCGGTTGAACTGTTTGCGCTCCGCCCCGACCGCGTGCGCGTTATCGCTGGAGCGGATGGCTGGCCCTGCGCATATGAATATCGGGTCGCCGGCGAGGTCATGACTATGCCTGCAGAGGACGAGGACGGCTGGCCTGCCCTCATCCATATCAAAACGATGCATCCGCTTGATGATCAGTATGGCGCAGGTGCGCTTGCCGCTGCGCATCAGGCAGTGATGACGCATAATGCTGCGGCGACCTGGAACCGCGCATTGCTCGAAAACGCCGCGCGCCCATCCGGAGCGCTGGTCTATGAAACCACTGATCACGCAGGCCTGACCCAAGAGCAGTTCGAGCGATTGAGATCAGAGCTGGAGAGCGCGTTTTCTGGCGCGGGCAATGCCGGCAGGCCGATGCTGCTGGATGGCGGCCTCAAATGGCAGAGCATGGCCTTGAGCCCTGCCGACATGGACTTTGCAACCCTCAAAAGCGCCGCCGCGAGAGACATTGCTCTCGCATTCGGTGTCCCGCCAATGCTGCTCGGCCTGCCAGGCGACAACACCTACTCGAATTACCGCGAAGCGAACCGGGCACTCTGGCGCCTGACGCTATTGCCGCTCGCGTCCAAGCTGTTCGCGGCTTTGGGAGAAGGGCTCAATCCATGGTTCAAGGAAGCGAGCCTTTCGGTCGATCTCGATCAGGTGACCGCGCTTTCCGAGGACCGCGAGCGGCTTTGGAAGCAGGTTTCCGATGCTGACTTCCTGACCCCGAACGAAAAGCGGCAAATGCTCGGCTTGCCTGAACAGGAGACCAGCAATGACGCGTGAGGACATGCTCGTCAGCCTGATGGCCCAGGCTGGACAGGAAGGTGCT
>CALLQC010000078.1 GCA_938015255.1 uncultured Erythrobacter sp. | reverse complement strand
GGGTGAAGGAAATGCTTTCCTACCAGAGCAATCTGAGCTGATAAGTGCATCCATGCTGATCGACACCCGGTTTCCTCTTTTGCACATGCGCAAACCCGCCCTTTTCCGCCGTTTCGACATGGGCAGGTATTTTTCATATGGACCGTGTTCCATGTGTTCCAACTGTGCTGTGCGTGCGGCGAACCGAGCCACTGGCACCAGCGGGGGAAGCGGTTGCGGAACGTCCTTGCTCTCCACGATCAGAGGCCCTAGGCCCGCGCGGGTTTTGCACCGGAAACAGAAAGCGAAAAGATGGCCAACGTCACCGTAATCGGCGCCCAATGGGGCGATGAAGGCAAAGGCAAGATCGTGGATTGGCTTGCCAGCCGCGCGGATGCGGTTGTGCGCTTCCAGGGCGGGCACAATGCCGGCCATACGCTGGTTATCGACGGCAATGTGTTCAAGCTGTCGCTGCTGCCATCAGGCATCGTGTCCGGGACCATGAGCATGATTGGCAACGGCGTGGTCCTTGATCCATGGGCTTTGCGCGACGAGGTCCAGAAACTCGAAGGGCAAGGCATTCGGATTACCGATGACAACCTCGCCATAGCTGACAATTGCCCTCTGATCCTTCCGCTTCATCGCGATTTGGACGGTCTGCGTGAAGCCGCGGCGGGCATGGGTAAAATCGGTACAACCGGTCGCGGAATCGGGCCAGCCTATGAGGACAAGGTAGGACGCCGTGCGATCCGTGTGTGTGATCTGGCGCATCTCGACGATCTCGAACCACAGCTGGATCGGCTCTGCGCGCACCACGATGCGCTGCGCGCGGGCTTTGACCAACCGCCCGTAGATCGCGAGGCGCTGCTTGCTGAACTGCGTGATGTGGCGGACTTCGTCTTGCGGTTCGCGCAGCCGGTGTGGAAACGGCTCAAGAAGGTCCGCAAGGCGGGCGCGAAGATACTGTTCGAAGGCGCGCAGGGCGTGCTGCTCGATGTCGATCACGGTACCTATCCGTTCGTCACCAGCTCCAACACAGTGAGCGGCACCGCGGCAAGCGGAAGCGGGCTTGGCCCGAATGCAACCGGGTTCGTGCTCGGCATTGTGAAGGCATACACCACCCGTGTCGGTTCCGGCCCTTTCCCCACCGAACTTGAAGACGAGGTTGGGCAAGGCATCGGGGAACGCGGCCATGAATTCGGCACAGTCACCGGACGCCAGCGCCGCGTCGGCTGGTTCGATGCCGTTCTGGTGCGTCAGACCTGTGCGATCTCAGGCGTAACCGGTATCGCACTCACGAAGATTGACGTGCTGGACGGACTGGAGACTGTCAAAATCTGCACAGGGTACCGCTTGAACGGCAATGTGCTCGACTATTTCCCGAGCCATGCCGGCGATCAGGCTGCGGTTGAGCCGATTTACGAGGAAATGGAAGGCTGGAGCCAGAGCACGGCAGGCGCGCGCAGTTATGCCGATCTGCCTGCGAACGCGATCAAGTACATCCAGCGCGTTCAGGAGCTGATCGAGACGCCGGTGGCGCTCGTTTCCACGAGCCCTGAGAGGGATGATACAATCCTGATGCGCGATCCGTTCGAGGATTGATGCCTAGCGAGTCCTTTACAGGGACACCGGCGTAGAAGCGTAATTGCCCCCAGATGGCTTGGCGGTTAGTTTACAACGCATGCAACGCCTTCTGGTCCTGTTCGTGAGCTTTCTGGTTGCCGCCTGTGCAGCGACACCTGAGCCGGCGGCCAAGACCGCGGTACCCGCCGAAACACAGCGTGTTGCAGCCCGGACCATTGCGTCTCCTGTCGTCCAACCGCTCCCGCTTGCCGCCGATTACCTGATCGTCGACAAGTCGGAGCGGTTGCTCGTCGTTTACCGTAAGGGCAAACCGCTTCGCGCCTATCGCGGTATCCAGTTCGGCGATGCGCCGCGCGGGCACAAGCGTTTCGAAGGGGACGAGCGCACGCCGGAAGGTATCTACTCGATCGACCGCCGCAATCCGCAAAGCAGCTTCCACCTCTCGCTCGGCATCTCCTATCCCAACGCCCGCGACCGTGCCTATGCCGCGCAATACGGTCGCTCTGCGGGCGGGGACATCTTCATCCATGGTCAGCCGACAGGATATGCCGGGCCGCCGCTCAAAGGCGACTGGACTGATGGCTGCATCGCGCTCACCAATGCCGAGATCGAGGAGTTGTGGCGGATTGTGCCGAACGGCACACCGATCGAAATTCGCCCCTAATCCCGCGCCTCTTCGAGCATCGCCACCTGCACCTGAAGCCGCTTAACCTCGCGCAGCACCGTGAGCATGTTCATGCGCGCGAACATCCATTCCTTCAAAAAACCCTGCATGATCAGCAGGCCAAGCGTCACCAGGCCCCAGCCGACCATCGCATCGCCCTGCGCGGTGACAGCGCGGTAGAAGCAATAGGCAAGCGCTAGTCCGATGGCGATCGCAATGGCAAAGGCAAAGCGTGCCCACCCGCCAAGCGGCCCGTGCCAGCTGTCGCCGATCTGTCGGAACATGCCGCGGTCGGTATCAAGGCTCGCAAGGAAGGCGTGATCATCCGCGCCAAGCGCTTCGGTGATCCGTTCATCTGTGGGTTTGGAGGGGTTCATGGCTGGTCTCCTTTAAGTGGATTCGGTGAGCGCCGCCTTCAACCGGCGGCGGGCGTGGAACAGGCGGCTCTTGACTGTGCCTGTGGGAATGGACTGAACCTCGGCAATCTCACCAAGCGTCAGTCCCTCGATGAAGTAGAGATGCGCAGCGAGCCGCAGGTTCGGTGGCAGGTCGGCAAGCGCATCGCTGATGGCGAGGGTATCGTCCTGCGAGGGCGGGTGCGATGCTTCGGGCAGCTCGTGATCGGGTCGCGACACCTCCTTGCGCCGTATGGTGGTGCGCAAATGATCGGCCCCGCGCCGGTGCAGGATGGCGAAGGCGAAGCTGCGGAAGCGGGCAGGTTCTCTCAATCCCGCGATACCTTTCCACACGCCGATCCAGCATTCCTGCGCGAGATCGCGCGCAAGCTCCGCATCGCCGGTGTAGCGATAGGCCGCGCGGGTAAGGCGGACATTCCAGCGTGCATAGAGCCGATCAAGCGCGGTGCGGTCACCTTGCTGCACCATCACCACCAGCAGCTCGTCAAACAGAGCGCCAGAAGACGGGCGGGAAAGGCTGCGTTTGTTGGTCATCACAAGGGTAGTCGCCAGGTAGCGCGAAAAGGTTCAACCGCGCGGTATCAAAAAGCGGAAAATACACGATGTGCATTTCCCGCTGTCTTTATGTTGTAATTTGAAGGGTTAATCTTCGTCGAGATTGTCGAGGAAGTCTCGGAAGGCGTCCAACTCAACTTCGGTTGATGGATCATTTTCGGCCGAATCCACAGCATCTTCAGTTGGAACTACTTCGCTGATATCCGGTTCCAGAGAAATCGCCGCATCATCCCAGACTTCATCTGCAATGTAGATTGGTACACGAGCACGAACTGCAATTGCAATGGCGTCTGATGGGCGGCAGTCAATCGTTGTCACTTCGCCATCAACTTTGATATGCAAACTGGCGTGGAAAATCTGATCGCGCAATTCATTGATCAGAATGTGTGCCACGGTGCCACCCATATCTGTAATCACATTGTTGAGCAGGTCATGCGTCATTGGACGCGCCAACTCGTGATCCTGAAGTTCAATTGTAATGGCGTCCGCCTCACAGGGGCCAATGTAAATCGGCAACTGATTCTCACCATCTGCGTCACGTAACATGACGACACGCTGTTGGCTAATCAGGCTTACACGTATGCTGTCTATAACAACTTCAATCATTGTG
>CALLQC010000077.1 GCA_938015255.1 uncultured Erythrobacter sp. | reverse complement strand
TCGGCCAGATAAGCCTCTGCAATGCCGCGTCCCAGACCCGCTGTGCCCCCGGTGATCGCTGCGACTTTGCCTTCAAGTTTGTTACCATGGCTCATGCTGTCTCTCCTTTGCCATTCTGCCTAGCGCGCCGCGCCGCGCACAGCACCTTGCTAAAATGAGCAATTGCCCCGCTCATCAACGCCGCGATGATGCGCCGCTATGAGCGATGTAGATCTGATAGTTCTGGGCTGCGGCCCTGCGGGAATGACAGCGGCGCTCGCCGCGCATGAAGCGGGGGCAAAGGTTGCCATTGTTGAACGGTTCGACCGGATCGGCGGGACCGGTGCGATTTCGGGCGGGGTTATCTGGGTTGCCGACAATCCGCGCCAGCGCGCCGCTGGGATGAGCGACAGCCGCGATGAGGCGCTCGCCTACTTCCGCGCGCTTGATCACGGCGATCTGGTTGACGAAACGCTGGAGGCCTTCGCGGATATGGGCCCCGAGGCGCTCGCCTTTCTGGAGGATGCAGGGGCGCTCAAGGTCGCGTTGCTCGATGGGTATCCCGATTACTACCTCGACCGGCCCGGAGCAAAGCCAGAAGGCGGCCGCGCTCTTGACCATGATCTTTTCGCGCTTGGAGAACTGGGCGAATGGGCGGGGCGCATCACCGCGATTGAAGAGCCAAAGCCGATGATGCTGCGCGAGACGCCGCTGGGCGGCGGCACAGGCGTGGTTGCACCGGAAGAATTGCAGCGCCGTATGGCGAATAATGAACGCGGGTTTGGGCAAGCCATGGTCGCGCGCCTGCTAAAGGCATGTCTGGATCGAGGGATTGAGCCGACCTGCAATGTCGAAACCAAGCGCCTGCTGCGCGAGAATGGCCGGGTAACCGGAATTGAGGGGACACGCGATGGTGAGCCCTACGCCCTCACTGCGCGCAGCGGCGTGATCATCACTACGGGCGGGTTCGAATGGGATGTGGACAAGCGCCAGACATATCTGCGCGGGCCGATGGATGCGCCAGCCAGCCCGCCAACAGCGCGCGGCGATGGGCTTAGCCTGATGATGGAAAGCGGTGCGAAGCTCGGTAATATGACGCAGGGCTGGTGGGCGCCGACATTGGTTATCCCCGACACGCCTTGGCCGAGTGGAGAAGAGCGAGCCGTGCCTGTCCTGATCGAACGCACTGTGCCCCATTCGCTGATGGTCAACCGCGCGGCCAAAAGGTTCTGCAATGAGGCGGCGAATTACTCTGCGCTCGCGGGTGCGTTTCACCAGTTCGATCCGCAGACCTATGACTATCCGAACTTGCCCGCATGGCTGGTCTTTGATGAGGATTATGTGGAACGCTATCCGATTGGACCGCGGCTTCCGGGACAGCCGGTGCCCGATTGGGTGGTGCGCGCGGACACTTTGCCGCGTCTGGCCGGTAAGCTCGGCCTAGCCGGTGATGCGCTGATGCAGACTGTTAGCCGCTTCAACGCGCATTGCGACGCTGGGCACGATCCCGATTTTCATCGCGGCACGTCCGCTTATGACCACTTCTACGGCGATCGCTCGCGGCAGGGCACAGCGGTCACGCTTGGCAGGATTGAGCGCGCACCGTTTTACGCGGTCGAGATTCGGATGGGCTTGCTCGGCACCAATGGCGGCGCGCGGACTGATGGGCAGGCGCGGATCCTGGGGCATGATGGCCAGGCCATTCCCGGCCTTTATGGAGCAGGCAACGCCATCGCGTGCCCTACGGGAGGAATCTACGCAGGGGCTGGCGGAACGCTCGGCCCGGCGCTCACATTTGGCTATATTGCCGGGCGCACAGCGGCGCGGGCCAATCTCTGACCGGTTCTTGACCTGAGCCTGCCGCGATCTCTCAGTTCACTGCGCGGTCTTTGCCATCCCAATAGGGCGCACGCAGTTCGCGGCGCAGGATCTTGCCCGAAGGGTTGCGCGGAAGGGCTGCGATAAAATCGACCGATTTCGGGCATTTGTAGCCCGCGATATGGTCGCGCGCATGAGCGATAATTTCAGCCTCGCTCAGTTCCTCTCCGCCCTTGACCACCACGCATGCTTTTACGGCCTCTCCCCACTTGTCATGCGGTACACCGATCACCGCGACGTCCGCGATCTTCGGGTGTGAATAGAGGGCGTTTTCCACCTCTGCGGGATAGATGTTCTCGCCGCCTGAGATGATCATGTCCTTCACACGGTCGTGGATGTAAAGATATCCGTCTTCATCGAGATAGCCAGCATCACCCGTGCGCAGCCAGCCATCGGCATCGATCGTTTCCGCCGTTGCTTTCGGATTGTTGTAATAGCCGCGCATATTCTTTGATGAACGCGTGGCTATCTCACCCACCGTGCGCACAGGGACAGGTTGCCCATCCTCATCGATGATCTTGATCTCGACACCGGCAAGCGGTGTCCCGACACTGCGCATCCGCTCGCTTCCCTGAGGGACGTGATCCTCCGGGTCCAGGGCCACGATTGTGCCGCTCGTCTCGGTCATCCCGTACATCTGCACGAAACCGCAGCCCAGCACTTCCATCGCCTGTTTCATCAGTTCAAGCGGGATAGGAGAGGCGCCGTATGTGACGTATTTCAGGCGACTGAAATCTACCGAACTCACTTTTGGATGGTTGAGCAGAATCTGAATCGCGGCTGGCACAAGAAATATCTTCGAAATGTTGTAGTTCGCGATCAGTTCGAGAGCCTGAGCAGGATCGTATTCGGGCAGGATGATCGAGTTGGACCCAGCAACCATGGTCCCGATCCCGGTGCCGGTTCCGCTTATGTGAAAGCAGGGCATGGCGAGCAATGTGACATCGCCTTCGACCGGCTGTTGCCAATCACGCATTGCTGCTTCGTGAGCGGGATCGCGGCTCGAAAGGATCGAACCGTGGGTCATCACCGCACCTTTCGGCCGGCCGGTTGTGCCCGAAGTGTAAAGCTGCAGCGCATCATCATCCATCCCCACATCGGCCAATACAGGCTTGGCAGGAAAACCGTCGCGCCAGGTGCGGTAATCTGTTCCTGAATGATCGTGCGCGTCGATGCCGATCACCTGTTCGATCTTGGATGCCCTGGACCGCACCTTTCTCAGAATGTCGGAAAAGCCTTCTCCAATGAAGACGATCCGCGCTTCGCAATTGTCTAGGATGTAGGCGATTTCTGGCGGCGCCAACCGCCAGTTTACAGGCGTCATTACCGCACCGATCTTGGCGGCGCCGAGCAACGCTTCAAAATAAAGCGGATGATTCTTGCCCAGGTACGAAACCCGCTCGCCCTTGCTCACACCCGCAGCAATCAGGGCGTTTGCAATCCGGTTGCTGCCTTCGTTGAGTTCGGTGAAAGTGATCACCTCGTCACCAAAGGTGAAGGCCGGCGTGTCGCCTGTCGCGCGCGCATGCCCGCGCACAATGTCACAGAAGCTGGCCGCTTCGATGTTTGATTCTTGACCCATGCGGGCGAAGCTACGCTGAAAGCGCGCATGAGCCATTGTCACAATTCATAGCGGCGTGCGGCTGGCGGTGCGCTAATCTGGTCGTATGCCAGACGAAACACCTGATGGATTTGCCCGCGCCGATTTCACGCCTGGCTTTCTGGATCATGGCGGCCCTTACTTTCTGATGCCTGCCCGCGGCGCGCCGCAGACCATCGGCCTGAGGATTATGCCGCACCACATCAATTATCAGGACACTGCGCATGGCGGGGTGATCTCCACTTTCGCCGATGTTGCACTTAGCCACGCCGTTTATGATGCGGAGCGCCCCCGGCTTGCACCTTCGACGGTAACGCTGAATGTCAACTACCTTGCGGCGGCAAAGCTTGGCGACTGGCTGGAGGCCCGTGTCCAGATCGACCGGCTAGGCGGGCGCACGGGCTACACTTCCGGGCGCATAGTTTGCGGCGAAGAACTGATTGCAACAATGTCGGGAGTGTTTGCGTTCAGGAGAGTTTGAGCATCAACCGCGCCAGCGCGCGACAACCGGCGTCGATGGATCGCGATCATCGTGAAATCCCGCCATTCCCTCTGGAAAGTCGGACAGATCAGCCCCTTCGACCTCGCGGAATTCACGCCAGTCATACACTCCGGCGCGGTGAGCAATCCGCCACAGGCCGGCGCGCTTTTCGAACCGGTCAATGTATCGCCCGGCGATCACAGCGGAGTACGTCTTGCCTTTATCAGGAAATACATCGGGCACGGGGTACCCGGCCGGTATGGTGTGCATCGCGGTCATATAGGTTTCGGTATGACAGGTGTCGTTTTCAAACCCGAATTGCACCTGACCGAGCTGGTGCTGTGTGGCGATGCAAGGATCAATGATCGCCTTTGCCTGTTCGACAAAGTCGCGCCAATCTCCATCCACCGGGCCAAAGCTGAACTTTGCGTCCGGGTGGAACAGCCGCTCCATCATTTGCCAACGCCGCCGGTCAATCGCATGAGCATAGGCAGCGATCACGTCCTGGATTTGAGCCCGATCCTCAAGCCGAACCTGACTATGCAAACTCATCCATCCAACTCCACGATAACCTTACCAACGTTGCCGCCTGTGAACAGCTTTTGATAGGCGCTCAGGGTGTTCTCTAGCCCCGTTGTGACATCGTAAGGCATTTTCAGGCCTCCTTGGTCCAGCCACCCTTTCAGCTGCGCCGTGAGCCGTTCGCCCTGATCCATGAAGTCGGGTGAGAAGAACCCTTCGACGCGCAGGCGTCGCATCAATATCTGATCGAATTGTTCCGGCGCGGTGCGCATGCCCGAACCATAATCGGCCAGCAATCCGCATACCGCAATGCGGCCATAATGGTTCATGCGGGTTAGCACTTCATCGAGCAGCGGCCCGCCGACATTGTCGAAATAGACATCGAACCCGCCAGCCATATCAAGCTGTGCACCGACATCGCCCGACTTGTAGTCGATCGCGCCGGCAAGCCCGAGCTCGCGCGTCAGGTATTCGCATTTCTCGGCTCCGCCTGCGATGCCCCATGCCTCACAACCAAGCAGTTTGGCGATTTGAACCGCGAGAATGCCGGTTGCCCCTGCTGCGGCGGACACCAGCACTCGCTCGCCTTCCCTGGCAGCTCCGGTTTCTTTGATACCCCATAGCGCCGTCCAGCCATTCATGCCGAGCGGGCCGAACCATGCGCGTTTGTCTGCGACCGAAGGGTCGAGGACGATCGCCCCGCTCATTACCGCGTCGACCTGGCTGACCTGTCCCCATATACCAAAGGCGCGAACCAGATCACCTTCTGCAAATCCATCCGCGCGCGAGGCTATCACCTCTCCCACCACCAACCCGGTCATCGGTGCGCCGATAGGCAGCGGCGGCTGATAGCCGTCCTCGCGCGATGTCAGCCACAGGCGCGTGCCTGCGTCCATTGAAAGCATCGCGTTCCCGATGCGAATCTCGCCTGCCGCCAGTTCGGGCAATGGCTCCTCCACCAGCGCCAGCGCGCTGGCGAAGTCGGTTCCTTCTGGGCGTTTGATGATACGCCAGTATCGATTGTCCATAACCATCTTGTCCGTCTCCCAAATCATCACGGCAAGCCGCGCTTTTGTTAGGGGAGAGCGCCGAGCGCTATCATTTTGGCGCGGTGCGAAGCGTGCGGCGTGAACCTAGTCTTCCACCTGAAATGAGGGAGAGCATGCAATGGCACTTATCACAGTAATCGGCGCGTCCGGTCGGCAAGGTATGGCGCAGGTGAAGCAGGCGCTCGCCGCCGGATATGACGTGCGCGCGATCTCTCGTCAGGAAGATCCGTTTGGTGGTTCCAAGATCGACGGTGTGGAGCGAGCCGAGGTGCGGCCCATGGACCTCTACGATCCGGAAAGTTTCAAAGGCGCGCTTGAGGGTTCGGACTACATTTTCTACACGCACCCGTTACAGGCGAGGGCGGACCGGGCGGTGCTGATCGGCGATCTCGGCAAGGTTGCTGCCGAGCTGGGGGTGAAGCGGCTGGTATGGAACACATCGAGCTGGATTCCCGACAAGCCGGGCGATCCCTTCACCTATGGTGAAAACACGAAGGGCATAAACGCGCTCTGGCGCTCTGGCTGCCCGGGTACGGTGTTTGGCAGCGTGCTGTTCATGGACAATCTGCTGACCAACTGGGCCCGGCCATTCATCGTGAATGAAGGGCGCTATGTGTATCCGCATAACCCCAAGCTGGAGGCGAACTGGATCAGTCTGGACGATGTGGCCAAATTCATGCTCGCCAGCCTTGAGCGGCCCGACATGGAAGGCGCGTGGCTGAATATCGGCGGACCGGAGCGACTGGTCGGCAAACAGGTGACGCAGTATCTGTCTGATGCGCTCGACAAACAGATTGAGTATGACCCTTGCACGCCCGAAGATTTTGGCCGCTATCTGGTCGAGGCCGCGGGCGATACGATGCCGCCTGAAATGCGCGAGGAATTCGCGAAAGGCATTCAGGCATTTTACGAGTACAACAACGAAGCGCCCACGCGGCCATTCGAGGTTGATATGGACCACGTTTACGAGCGTTTCCCTGAGCTTGACGGAGAGTTGGAGACGCTGGGCGATTGGACCAAGCGGCAGGATTGGGGCGAAAGTAACTTCCGACCGGCGTTTGGTTGATTGCGATCGCCCTTGCTAGAGGACGGTCGCGTTTGCGACGCCAGCAGCGTCTATTCAGCCCTCCATCAATACCGTGTCGCGGAGTTCGGTGCCCGCAGGCCTGCAGCAACGAGGAACTCGCCCTGCGGATGCGGTGAGCAAAGAAGCACTACTCCGCCGCTTCGCGCTGTTTGCCTGAAAAGATCTCGAGCAACTCCTCGTCGCTCGCATGGGTCAGTTTCGCCGCCCATTCGTGGAAGACTTGCCCGCCGCGCTCGTTTTTTCCGAACAAGACTTCTTTCATCTGTCCAGATTGCAATGCCTCGTGCTGGCGTTTTCCCGTGGCGTAATCTTCATCGCGCACGACCACCTCGAGAAAATCGAATTGCTCGTGCGCGGATTTGACCTGCTCTTCGGTTTCAGGCTGGTTCTCCATCACATAGTACTGCGTCGTATAGCTTTCACCCACCGTTTCACCGGGGAACAGCTGGCTGATCAACGCGCCGCGCTGTCCGCCGCCATAAAAACTCGCGATCGAAATATGCGGAAAGATCGTCCAAACACCCTGGGTGAGCGCATCGGCTGGCAATTCTTCATCGCTCATTTGTGTCAGGTCGATCTGTTCGTCGCTTCCGGTTTTCTGCACAAATTTGGACGGACTGGACAGGCGCTGGTGCGGGCCCCAGAAGAAGTAATTGGCGCGATTGAAAAAGTCCGCACCGAACGTATCCTTGTGCAGTACCGGCAGGTGGTAGAAATCGAGATAGCCGTCATAGGCGGTCTTCCAGTTCGGCCCCGGCAACGTGCGTTGGCTGAATAATGTCCAGCCATCAAAACCGAAGGCTTTGAGCAGTTCGTCATAACCGCACAGATACTCCGCAATCGACAGTTTGGAATCCTGATCCAGCGTCGACCAGATCAGACCGGCGTTCTCGTAAACGGGGAAACGTTTGAGACAGAGCGCCGCCTTGTCGACCGCACCGAAATCCCTGGGTGATGCGACCCCGACAAGATCGCCGTTATTCTTGAAAGTCCACCCATGATAGCCGCAGGTAAACCGGCTGGCATTGCCTGTGCCATTGACCACCGGATTGCCGCGGTGTGTGCACATATTGAGAAACGCGCCGACGCTGCCATCACGTTGGCGCGTGAGCAGCAGGGGCACGCCGCAAATGTCCATCGCCTTATAATCACCTGGCTCCGGCAATTCACACGACGGTGCAACCATCAGGGGAAGCCGGCGGAAAATGTTGCGCCTCTCTCGTTCGAACAGATCGGTATCAGTATAGGTCGCAGCTGGAACGCGCACAATTTCATCAGCGTATTCCATAGTGTCCGCAGCACCATGCTCGACAAGACTGCGGGTCATGGCGACCAGTTCTTCACGCGACATTGCTTGATTCTCCCTAGGTGAATTGCGCGCAGAGTGCGCCTCCCATCGACCTGGGGGCAATGCTCACTTTTGTGATGCGATGGAACAAAGGCGGACTTCCCCCGAAGCCCGCCTTTGCGTGAAACCTCCAGGTAAAAGTTAGAACTTGAAGCTTGTCTCTACGAAGATCTGACGTCCACGGTTCTGGGTAAGGATCAGGTCGTCGCCATTTGCCGGGAGGAATGGCCTGCCTGCCGAAGTGTTGGTCCAGATTTCATCGCTGAGGTTGGTTCCGACCAGTGCGACTTTCCATTTTCCGTCCGCATGGCCGAATGAAATGTTGGCATCAAAGGTGATGTAACTGTCCTGAACAAAATCGTTCAGCGTGTCTTCGTTCGTCACATAGTCATCGGAAAAGATGGCGTTGCCACCGATGCCAAATTCAAGATCGCCGCCGACAGGTACGAACCAGTCGAACGCGAAGTTGCCGGACCAGGTAGGCGCGCGGGCAGCATCGCGGCCATCAAGGTCGATGCCCGCGCTGGTTACGAAGGTATCGGTGAAAGACGCATCAAGATAGGCGAGGTTGCCGGACAAATTCAGCCCCTCAACCGGCGTGCTCCAGCGCCATTCAAGATCCACACCCTGGGAGGTCAGTTCGCCAGCGTTCAAAGTCAGGAACTGAATATTGATCGCATCGAAGTTCTGCACCTGCAGATCGTCAAAGACGTAGTAATATGCCGTGGCGTTCAACGTAAATGCCCGGTCAGCCCACTGCGACTTGAACCCGATCTCGCCACCAATGGTCGTTTCTGAATCGAAAATCAGGGCAGAGAAATCGCCCGAGATTGCCGCCTGGCTGAGGCTGTTTGAAGGCAGGGCCGAGTTGTCGATACCGCCCGACTTAAATCCGGTTTTGAACGAGGCGAAGATGTTGAAATCGTCTGTTGCCTGATATTTCAGCGTGACCTCAGGTGAGATATTGTCGTCCGCAAAGTCGATTGGACCTGAGAAGAAGCCTGGCGCAACAAACCCTGGACCCTGCAGGAAGGTATGCAGGTACGGAACGCTGATGGTCTGGGTTTTCGTTTCGTCCGTGTAACGAACGCCGCCGGACAGCTCCAGCTGGTCGGTCAGATCAAATATGACTGAACCGAAGACCGAAAGCGCCTCGGTTTTTGTCACATGCCGTTTGTCCCAGTCATAGGTAAAGCCGGTTACCGGGTCAGGAGCCAGGAAGGATATGTTCACTGCCTGCTGCGCGGTGTCGAACACAAAGGTCCGATCCTCGTAAAACACACCAAGCATGAAGTTGAATGCACCATCGAAATCCGAGGTCAGCCGAATTTCCTGAGTGTATTGCTCAAGCTCATTGAGCGGATCGGAACAGCCCACTCCACCCGGTACACCCGGACCCAGGATCCCGCCGTAAGAATAGCAGTCAAAATCAACCGCAGACATGTCGAGGAAGCCGCTGGTCGAGGTCAGTGTCAAATGATCCGATAGATCAAGATTGAAAAGAAGACGGCCGAACCACACGTCTGTCTCGCCGAACGGCACACCATTGCGGCCGGCCGCCGCCGATGGCGTCGGCACGCCTCCTGCCAATGGAGGTGCAGAATCGGGCAGGAAGTAAAGCTGATCGGTATCGTTGCAGTCGTAGCCTCCCGGAATCGAGATCGCTCCGCCGAGAAGGACGATCGGGTCCGCCACGCCATTGGCACCGCAGTTCAGATCAGAATGCTGGATTGCGCCGTCATTGGTGTTGCGGACATATTGCAGCTTGAAGTTGGCATCGAACCGGTCGCTTGGCTCGAAATCCAGTGTCAGGCGCGCAACAAGATTGTCTGTGCCGCGAAACTCGCCATTGGCCGCCGGGGTTCCAGGCTGAAGTTGAACATACTCGTCGATATCGTTCCACTGTGCCGCGAGCCGGATGCCGAGCGTGTCGGTGATGGGCCCGGAGATATAGCCGTTGACCGTGTATCCTTGCTCTTCGAACTCGTACTGCGCGCGGCCGCCGACCTCCCAGGTCGAGGTGGGATCAGCCGAACGAATCGAGAAAACGCCGGCTGAGGCCGATTTGCCGAAAAATAGCGACTGCGGCCCCTTGAGGACGTCGATCTGCTGGGTATCAAAAAAGCCTGCCTGCACGAGCCGCATGGTTGATACCTGCACGCCGTCAAAATCGAACGCGACCGCGCTGTCGAATGCGGCGGAAATGTTGGAAGAGCCAACGCCGCGCAGGCTGAGCTGTCCACCTGAGCCGGACCCACCAACCTGCACGTTCAGCGTCGGCACGCGGCTCACGACATCGGCGACCTGATCAACTCCGTAGCGTTCAAGCGTTTCGCCGCCGATCACCGTCACGGATACAGGCACTTCCTGCAAAGTTTCGGTTTGACGCCGCGCCTGAACAAGAATGACGTTGTCGTTGTTTACATCGGTAAGGCCGCCTTCATCAGCAACATCTTCCAGACCGTCATCGGCATCCTGCGCCAGCGCAGCGTGAGGCATGGCTGCAAACGCTGCAATAGCCGCGCCGCCCATCAGCGTGCGGCGCATATGCTTTGCGGAAATTCCAGATACATTGCGGGTGTGAAGTGTTTTCATTTCGCTCTCTCCCTAACGCAGCATCGGGCGTGCGCCGATGCTCCTATCCCCAACCCACTAGGCGGTCTCTCAACCGCCTTTTGGTGTTCGTTGGGAGTGTATGGGGGTGCTTCCTGAGGCTCACCTAGCAAAAGCGCTGGGGTGCTATCCAAAGTGCGTCTATTTGGACACATAACCTGGGAATCGCTCAATGCCGTAGCGTCAGTTGACGTCCACGGAAACCTGATTAAACCGGGTGTCGCTCAGATTCCATCTGCGCTTTTCTGGGGTCGTTGGGCCACACCCAGTCTGCTCCAATAACCTGCTCGACCCGCAAATGCTCAGGCACGTTATCGATGCCGATCATTTGGTCGCATGACTGGTGAAACGAATATATCCGCGCCTCCTGATACGAAAGAGGCACGCTCTTAAAGCCCGCACTTTGCATGCTCTTCTGGATCGCTTCGCCAAACTGGGTGTCTTCCAGAATGATCGGGCTCATATCTCGGCCACCGGTTTTGCTGTCATCGGGCACTGTCCACAGATCGGGTGCGGGGCCGTCCCCCCAATCGAGCGCCATTGTCACCAATTCGAGCCGGGTCGTTGTGAGCGATGTCGGCCAAAACACCAAAGGAGGAACAAAATAGTTGGAAAGGGGCGAGACCCAATTGGGGAACAGCGTGTAGCTTTGTGTGCAGGTACGTCCGAGCTCTCCCACGCTTTCGATCGGTTGCCATTCCGGCGGGCTATCTACGGCCCGGACGTGTTCGCGATCGGTTTCACGCGGCGGCGGAGCCAGCATCCGCGCATGACCATTTGGGTACATCGTATTGAAGTTACGTTTGCTATCGACGAGCGGAGCGACAGTCTCGGGATGTATGAACGGTACGTGGTAGACCTCCATATTGGCCTCCATCGCAACCTTCCAATTGCAGTTGAGCTCGAATGAATGCCTGGCCGCCAGCCGCACACGGTCGAATGCGAATTCCTCCCATTCATCCTTCAACGGGCCGAGCCATTCGATCAGCGGCATCGCATCATCATCGAAATTTACGAAGATCACATTGCCAAACATCTCGCAACGAACGGCAATCAGCCCCCTGCACGACATATCGAAACCAGGCGGGAAATCCTGCCGCTCTGGCACGCCCACCAGCGAGCCGTCGGTCTTGTAGGTCCAGTTGTGATAACCGCACATCAGCCGCGCTGATTTTCCGCGATCCTTCGTCACGACCGGAGCGCCGCGGTGCCGGCAAGTGTTGTAAAACGCCCGCACCGTGCCATCCATCCCGTGCACGATAACAATCGGATCACCGGCATTGTGCCAGCGCATATAGCAGCCGGGCTCTGGAACTTCGTCAATATGCCCTGCGAACAGCCAGCTTTTGCGGAAGATGTGTTGCTGCTCAAGAGCGAAGTATTCCGGACAGGTGTACCGGGCCGCCGGCATGTCCGGCAGTTCCGGGAATTGTTTGGGCGGGCTTTGGCGCGTCCCCTCCCAATCCATCAGTTCCCGCAATTGCGCTATTTCTGCCTCGGTCATCATGGCATGTCTCCGGCCAGCAACTTACTTCAGTGGTGCGCACGCACACCTCACAATTTGAAGCAAAACCCACTCTTTTAGCCAGTGGTATGCATGCCCGCCCCCGATAGGTTTGACTGCGATCAACAAGGCTATGGGAGAGACAGGTGGCTGGACGGTTAGAGGGGCGCCTAGCGTTGGTGACAGGCGGCGCGATGGGTCTGGGAAAGGCGGATTGCGAGCGGCTCGCCAGCGAAGGTGCAAAGGTGATCGTGACGGATCGCGAAGTCGAGCTTGCGCACAAGGTTGCCGAGGAAATCGGCGGAGATGCCATGGCGCTCGACGTCACTGACGAGCAGCAATGGCAGGACGTGATGCATGCTGTGCAGGAACGCCACGGCGGGCTCGATATCCTCGTCAACAACGCCGGTAACGTGATTTTCGAGACTATCGAAGATTGCTCGCTCGATCATTTCAAGCTGCACCTTGATATCCATGTCAACGGCACGTTCCTTGGCTGCAAATATGCGCTGCCCCTGATGAAATACCGGCATAAGGAAAATGGCGGGGGCGGTTCTTCCATCGTCAATATGGCATCGACTGCGGCGCTGATGGGATACCCCATGATCCCGGCTTACACCGCCGCAAAGGGCGCGATCAGCGCAATGACCCGGTCGATTGCAATCCATTGCCAGGATGAGGGGTATGGTATTCGGTGCAACGCCTTGGCACCGGGCGGAATTGAAACGCCAATGGTTCGCGAGATTTCGGGCCGTGCAGGTGAAGAACTGCTGGAGATTCCCGCCGGTCCCCTGCCGCAAGACGGGTTGGGCGACCCGCGCGATGTTGCCGGATGCGTGCTGTTTCTTGCTTCAGATGACGCGCGGTTCCTCAACGGTCTCACAATCCCGGTGGACAATGGTCTCGACGCCCGACCTCACCACTGATCAGCCTGCCGATCCTGCTCCAGAAGGGTCTTACCGTTGGTATGTCCTCGCGCTGCTTACAATTGTCAGCCTCTTCAGCATCGCAGACCGGCTGGTTTTCTCGATCCTGATCGAGGACATAAAGGCGGAATTTGATCTCACCGATTTGCAGCTCGGCCTTGTCGGCGGGCTCGCCTTTACCGCGACATATGTAATCGCCGGATTTCCCGCTGCCAGGCTGGCGGACCGATCTGTGCGCAAGAATATCGTTGCGGCTGCAATCGCATTCTGGAGCCTCATGACCGCGCTTTGCGGGTTGGCGGCGGGGTTCTGGACGCTGTTTCTGGCCCGCACCGGCGTGGGCGTGGGGGAGGGGTGTTCAGGGCCAGCTTCACAGAGCCTGGTCGCGGACTACTTCCGGCGCGAAGAGCTCGCCAAGGCGATGGGTTTTCTTACCCTTGGCGCGACCTTGGGAACGGCCACGGGCCTGATCGCGGGCGGGCTGCTCGCGGAGGCATTCGGCTGGCGCTGGGCGTTTGTGCTTATGGGCCTGCCCGGCCTTTTGATCGGAGCAATTCTCTATTTCACAGTGCGTGAGCCGCAACGCGGGCGCTATGCCGCAGCCGGCGCGACAATCACTCAGGAAGGGCTTGGCCAGACAATCAGGACCATCGCAGCCAACAAGGTGTTTGTCGGCCTCGCCGCCGGCTGGGCGCTCCAGATCGTCATCGGATATGCCCTTGCGGTGTGGATGGCGCCGGTAATGATCCGCAGTTTTGAGTTTTCGACCGGCGACATCGGACTATATCTCGGTCTCACCTTCGCGCTCGGAGGAATACCAGGGCCAATCCTGGGCGGATATCTAACCGAATCGCTGACCCGGCGCGACGAGCGCTGGCGGGCGTGGCTTCCGGGTCTTGTAAGCCTGCTTTGCCTTGTGCCGCTCGCCATGGCGCTGACATCGAACGATATATGGACATTCCTTGCATGGTTCGCCTTTGCCTATGCCGTCTACGTGGCAAGCCAGGCGCCTATCCTGTCTGGAATTCAGGCCGCAGTGGAGCCCGCTAATCGCGGTTTTGCGGTGGCAACGGCACTGTTCTTTAACAATCTCATCGGACAGGCGATTGGCCTCGCGCTGATCGGCGGGATAAGCGATGCATTGGTGGGCGAGTATGGTCCCCGCAGCCTTGCCATCGCGCTTTTCGCTGTCAGCGCCATTGCTGGGGTGCTGGCCATGGCGGCGTTTGCGTGGACTGCGCGGCAGATGCGCGCCAGCGGCTATCTGGAGAAAATGGCGCGTTAAAAGCCCGGGTGGATGGACAGCGCGCCGCCATCGACCAGCATCTCTGCGCCGGTCATAAACGGGCATTCATCGCTGGCGAGGAAAGCGATGGCTGCCGCCGTTTCTGCCGGATCGCCAAGGCGGTTGAGCGGAGATGTCGCGGCCACCGCTGCTTTCAGCCCAGGCATGTGCTGCTCTGCAGTGTTGAGGATTCCCGTTTCGGTCGCGCCGGGGATCACTGTGTTACAGCGGATGTTATAGCCCTGCTTCGCGCAGTGGGTGGCGACCGATTTGCTCAGTACGCGCACTGCCCCTTTGCTTGAGCAATAGGCGACATCGCTTGGCAGGGCGGCCATGGCAGAGGTGGAGGCGATATTGATGATCGCGCCCTTCGGTCCGCCAGGATTGCCCTTCATCGCCGCTATCGCGGCGCGGCATCCTGCCATTGTCCCCTTGATATTTATGTCGAAGGTTCGCTGCCAGACCTCGTCTGTTACGTCTTCGATGGAAGCTTGCGAGACTGCTCCGGCATTGTTCACCAATATATCCAGTCGGCCGAATGCATTGACTGCTTGCGCGGCGATGTCTGGCCATCGCGCTGTATCCGCCACGTCATGGACGGCAAAACGCGCGCCTGCCGCTACGCAAACCGCCTCGCCATCGGCATTCACGTCCGTCCCGAAGACCTCAGCCCCGTCATTTCGCAGCCGTTTGACGGTGGCGGCACCAATCCCGCTGGCACAGCCGGTGACAATGGCGGTCTTGCCTTTGAGGTCAGGCATTATTCTGGCTGCTGCCAGATGCCCGCGCTGGTTCGGCCATTGTGGGTGTCGACAAACCGCGCGAGATTGCCGGTCCCCTCGGGCAGTTTCCAACCGACAGTGAAGCCGAAATTTGCAAAGCAGAACACGATGAGGTCCGCGAAAGTGAAACGTCCCAACGCGAAGTGATTGCTCTCGCCCAGCACGCTGTCGAAAAAGCGCCATTTCTCGTCCGACATTGCCGAAAGCTCTGCTCCTGCTTCGGGTGAGACAACCGCCATGCGCTGTTCAAACATCGGACGTCCGCCTCCTGCACGGAAACCCATCGTCATCGGCACAACGACCTCCTGATCGAACAGCCGCGCCCATTTGCGCACTTCCGCTCGCTCCGGTGCCGTCTCGCCAAACAGATTGGGAGCAGGGTGCTGTTCTTCGATAAACTCGCAGATCGGCCAGCTTTCGGTCAGGCACGTCCCGTCATGCAATTCCAGAGTGGGGATCGTGCCCAGCGGGTTTTTGATCAGATAGTCGGCGTTTTGCCGGTTTTCACCGGTGATAATGTCATAATGGACCCGCTCAAAATCCCTCCCTTCTTCAAGGCCTTTTTCCGCCAGAAACATCCGCACGAGGCGCGGGTTGGGGCCAAGACTGGAATGGAGTTTGATCATCATTTCTCTCCTGAATTGCGTTTGCAACTGACCCTATGCGCTTGCGACTTGCGCGTCGCCCTCACAAATGCGCTAGGGGACGGGCGAGTGACGAGAGAGGATTACAACCGGCCATGGACTTCAACCTGACCGACGAGCAGCGCGAGCTGCGAGAGACAGCACGCAAATTCGCCCGTGCCGAACTGCCTGCTTTGGCACGCGACATGGAGGAAAAGGACTATCCTGTCCCGCAAGAAATGCTTCGGGTCTATGGCGAAATGGGCTTTCTGGGCGTCAACTTGCCTGAAGAATATGGCGGGCTTGGGCTCGGTCATATCGAGGCTCTGCTGGTCCTCGAAGAGTTCGCGCAGGTCTCCAACGCGGTCGCCTTCCCGGTCTTCGAGGCGCTGACAGGGCCAGTGCGCACGATCGACAAGTTCGGTTCGGACGAGATGAAAGCGCGCGTGCTGCCCGAAGTTATCAAGGGCGAGAAGATCGTCGCGGTCTCGATGTCCGAACCCGATGCGGGCACGGCGCTGACCGATCTAAAGACCAAGGCAGTGGCTGACGGAAACGGCTATGTCGTCAACGGCTACAAGCGCTGGACCAGCGGTGGCGGGCATTCGGATTACTACGTCACTTACGCGCGCTTCTCGGACGATCCGGGAGCCAAGGGCATCGGCGCGGTCCTGCTCGAAAAAGATATGGAAGGCATGGAGTTCGGCAAGCGCGAGGAGCTGATGGGCTTTCGCGGCATCCCCACCGCCGACATCGCAATCCAGGATGTCAGGGTGCCGGGCGAAAACGTCATCATTGGCGCGGGCGGCTTTGGCAAGCTGATGAGCGCCTTTGGCCTAGAACGCTGCGGCAACGCCACGCAGGCGCTTGCGGTGGCGGCGGCGGCGCTGGAGCAAGCGCTCGAATACACGCAGGAACGCCGCGCCTTCGGTAAACCCATTGTCGATTTCCAGGCGGTGCAGATGAAGCTGGCCGAGATGGCAATGAAGGTGGATGCTGCGCGCCTTCTGATACACCGCGCCGCTGTTAACGCTGACGCGCAGAGCGATGGCCTGCCTACGGTCTACGAATCCAGCCTCGCAAAATGCTACGCCAACGAGATTGTGCGCGAGGTTACCGCGCTCGGCATGCAGGTGATGGGCGGATACGGCTATCATAAGGATTACGGCATGGAGCAGCGCCTGCGCGATGCCTATGCGTGGGGTATCGCTGGCGGCGCGATCGACGTGCAGAAGACCAACATCGCGAGCGCCATGATCGGGCGGCGTTTCAATCAGCGCGGATAGCTTTCCGCTTGAACCGGCAGGTTGTGTTGTCCAAACAGGACAGCATGGAAACACCTGCTTCTGCGACGTCTGAAACTCCCATCGCTAATGCTCTTGGAGAACGCGTGGATGATGATGGTGCCCTCACGCGGCTGCATCCCGGTTTCAAGACTGCCTTGCGCATTCAGGCAGCGCTGACATCGATACCCTTTGTGATCGCAGCACTCGTTATCGAGGGCGTCCTGCGCGACAATGGCAATGATATTTTACCGTTTGGCGTGATTATCGGCGCGGTCACGTTTCTGGCGCTCGTATTCATTATCCGTCTGCCTTCGCGCCGTTACGTCGCGCGCGGATATCAGGTCTCTGATGACCGGCTGCGTGTGGTGCGCGGTATTCTCTGGCGATCCGATACAGTCGTGCCGTTTGGCCGCGTGCAGCATATCGATGTGGACCAGGGACCGATTGAGCGCTTCCTCGGCATTGCTTCGCTCACCGTGCATACAGCGGGCAGTCACAACGCCTCGGTTCATCTCCCGGGTCTTGGCCTGGAGCTGGCTAACGATATGCGCGAGGAAATCCGCGCGCATATCAAGCGGGAAAGCCTGTGAGCGAGGCCGCGTCTGGTAATCCAACGGTGTCGGTCCCGAAAACGGTGACTGCGTCTCCCGTTGTGGCCGAACCGCAGCACACCTCGATCATGAGCGTAGTCGTAGGCCTGATCGCCAGCATTCAGAATGCGATCATTCCCATAGTTCTGGTAAGTTTCGGCAGTGGCGGTCTTGGCCTTCTGGTCCTGGGCCCTGCTCTCGCCGCGATCATCGCGGTCGCGACGTTCTTCAGCTATTTGCGCTGGAAAAAACTGACTTACACAATAGGACTAACTGATATTCGCGTGGAGAGCGGTGTACTGAGCCGCGCGGCCCGATCGGTTCCCTATGAACGAATTCAGGATGTGAGCCTTGAGCAGAAATTCATCCCGCGCTTGCTCGGCCTCGTTTCTGTAAAGTTTGAAACCGGCGCCGGAGGTGCGGATGATCTTGCGCTGGCTTATCTCAAAGAGGAAGCGGGCGAGGAATTGCGCCAGCTCGTGCGAGAGCGGCGCGATGCGCAAACCGATACGCCT
>CALLQC010000076.1 GCA_938015255.1 uncultured Erythrobacter sp. | reverse complement strand
TATAACCCACCTTCGGCGCTTGCCTAGGGCCGAGGCTTGCCTGCCCCACAATTGTTTATTTGCACCTCAATCGCGCTTGCGCAGTTCGTCAAGGTAGGTCCAGATCCGGCTGACCACTACAGAACCTTCTCCCACTGCGCTAGCCACCCGTTTGACCGAGCCCGCGCGCACATCGCCAACTGCGAATATGCCGTCAGTCGATGTTTCGAAGGGCGTTGGCCGGTTAACCTCCGATCCGGTGCAGACAAACCCCTTGTCATCCGTATCGACCAAACCAGAAAGCCATTCGGTGTTGGGGGCCGCGCCGATCATGATGAACAGTGCGGATGTGTCGATCTGCTTCTCTCCATCAGGGGTCGAAAACGTGACACCGTGCAGCCAGTCGTCGCCGTGCAGGGTCTCGACTTGAGTGTGATAATGGATTGTGATTTTCGGGTCGGCTTCCAGCCGCTGCGTGAGATAGCTCGACATGGATTCTGCCAAGCTGCCTGATCGCACGACCAGATGAACATGCGCCGCCGTGCGCGAGAGATACATCGCAGCCTGACCGGCGGAATTTCCGCCACCGATCACGACCGCCTCAGTCTTCGCGCAAAAGCGCGCCTCCATTTCTGTTGCGGAATAGAAAATGCCAGCGCCTTCAAGCCGCTCCAGGCCGTCCAGCGGCAAACGGCGATATTGCACTCCGGTAGATACAAGGATCGCCTTTGCGCAAATCTCGTCATCATCGTCCAGCTTGGCGCAGAATGATCCGTCATCGCGCGTTGCAAGCGCGACGACACGGCGCGGCATGACAAAGCGTGTGCCGAACTTCAGCGCCTGAATCTGCCCGCGATAGGTCAGGTCCGTGCCGCTGATCCCGGTAGGGAAGCCCATATAGTTTTCTATCCGGCTGGATGTGCCTGCCTGGCCGCCAATGGCCGTATCCTCGATCACAAGCGCATCGAGCCCTTCCGATCCCGCGTACACTGCCGCTGCCACACCCGCAGGGCCGCCGCCTACGATCAGCAGATCGAAATCACGCTGCGAGCAAATTTCCAGATCCAGGCCGAGATATTGCGCCACCTTGCGCGGGGTGGGATCTTCAAGGCGCTGATCCGTACCCAATATGACCGATGGCTGATGTCCGCTGAGGTCGCATATCTCGTTTGTTTCTTGGTCGCGCGCATCCATGTCGTAGCTTTGAAACGGAATGCGATTGCGGGACAGAAACTGTTCGACCGCCTGCACTTTTGCGTTTCGGTCTGCGCCGATCACCTTCACGGCAGCATTGCGCAGCTCGAACTGCTTGCGCCGCCGGGCAGAAAAAACGGTGATGATATGGTCCGACAGTTCAGGAATGCGGCTCATCAGATCGAGCATCGCGGTGCGCGGTGCTTCGATTACGCGCGTGTCCTTAGACGTGCGCATTTTCAGGTAATGCACACCCGCGTTTAGAAAGCCGATTTCGCCCATGAACTGCGTCGGACCCAGAGTTGATTCAAGCAGTCGTTCGCCCGTGTATGGGTTTACAACCTCAATCTCTCCTTCGAGCACATATACAAACGTGTCCATCGGATCGCCGAGGTCGGCCATTATTGTTCCGGCCGGGTAGGTTTTCTCCTCACCGATCTCGCAAATGGCATCGACATGATCATCGGCCAGCGGCACGCGGCGCATTGTTTCCAGGTCTTGGCCAAGCTGTTCCATAAACGCCTCCCAGCGTGCCGAGATTGTTCAGGACCGATTTATCCGCGAGCGTCCGCGATGTAGCGGCCGACCGTTTTATCGACGACATCAAGCGGGGCATTCCCGCCAAGGATCACGGCCGTATTGAACGCCTTGAAATCGTATTTGCTGCCAAGCTCAGCCTCAGCGCGTCCGCGCTGGCGTACGATCTCGCTATGCCCGATCTTGTAGCTGCAGGCCTGCCCCGGCCAGCTGCAATAGCGATCGACCTCGCCCGCGACCTCCTCAGCCTTGGAACCGTTGCGCTCGATAAAGAACTGGTTTGCCTGTTCGCGGGTCCAACGCTTGGAATGCAGTCCGGTGTCCACCACCAGACGGCAGGCGCGAAAAGCGAGGCTTTGCAAATAGCCGAGCCGTCCCACCTTGAAATCATCATAGGCTCCAAGTTCGTCCGCAATCTGTTCGCCATACAGCGCCCACCCTTCGGAGAACGCCCCGAATGCGAGGATGGACCGGATCAGCGGCAGCCGGTTGGAGTATTCGCCTTCCCAGACATGCCCCGGAATAGCCTCGTGGAAAGTCAGGTCAGGCAGATCATATTTGCGGTGCAATTCTGTACTGCGCAGGTTGATCCAGAACCGGCCCGGAATCTTGCCATCCTTGCTGCCCGCGCCGCCGTAAGCTCCGGGTGCGCCGGCCTCCTCGTTAATGGGGATGCGGCGGACTTCCATGTTCGGATCGACCAGCTGATTGAAAGCGCGCGGCATCTCGCCCTTGATCCAGTTGATCCGTTCCCAGATGAAATCCATGATTTCCTCGCGGCCCGGATCGCCCGGTGCAAACTTGTAGCGCGGGTCATCGCCCAGAGCCTGCATCCGTTCACCCACTGAGCCTTTGGTGTAGCCGATCTCTTTCAGGATCGGGTCCATTCGGCCGTGCAGTTCTTCCAGCTCTTCAAGACCTTGCCGGTGGATTTCATCGGGGCTGAGCGAAGTTGTGGTCGAAGCGCTGGTTGACCAGCTGTACCATTCTTCACCTTGTGGCTGAGCCCACATGCCGGCTTTCGATTTGGCCATGCCGCGCTGAACTTTCAGCTCGTCCATCTGGCGCTTGAGTGCAGGCAGCAAGCTGTCATTGACGATGGCCTGCGCCTTGCCCGCAGCGGCGCCTGCTGCTGCAAGCTCGGCACTCTCCAGCGGCGAAACATACGCGCCGCCGCCATTGGCCGCATCGGCTATATTGGTTTCCATCTGAGCGATGGTCTTATCAAGTAGGAAATCCGGCGGGACGAGGCCGAACCCGCGGGCCTCGGCGATGCGATCGGTTTCGCCGTCGAGAATCGAAGCAACTTCGCCGAGGCGGCTGAGATAGAAATCAACGTCCTGTGCATCGCGAACCGGCTGGGTTGCGCCGAAGAAGCGCGGGAAATCGATGTAGCCGCCGACATTCTGGATCACGAGATAGGGGGCATTGCGCCAGCTACCCACGGCCACGTCACCATAGGGCAAGTCCATGCCTTCGAGCGCTTTTGAAAATGCGCTTTCGACCACATCAAACCCCACCTGCTGGTCCGCGGTGATACCGTCTTTGGGATAGGCACGCGCATCTTCAAGCAGCTGCGCAAGCGTCGCTTTATAGCTTTCGCGCCCCGCTTCGCCGGCCGTGCCGAAGGTTCCGCGCCATTCAGCATTGGCGCCCGTATCCACGCCCAGCCCTGTCGCACGGCCAGGTTCATGCTTCAGCATTGTGTAGGCAATCCGGTCCAGCATTTCGTCCGGCCCGAAAGTGGTGGGGGCGGCGCTGACGGGCTCATACGCCGCGCGTGCGCAACCGGGCATCAGCGCCAATGCAGAAACGCCGCCAAGCCCCGCAAGGGCCTGACGGCGTGTGAAGTTCGTGTTTGTTTCAGTCATAGGCTGGAGTGATACTGTGCGCCTGCGACCTGTCAAACCAGTTCTTGAGCTTACCCTTTGAGGTCGTCTGGCACTACGCCGCCAGCGGCTGCGATCTGGTTCATCACAGCTTTGTGCAGGGCGATGTTATCCTCTGCGGTGCCGGAATAATCGGTATTGCCCATTTCCTGCGCGAGCTCCTTGCGGTTCTCGTAGCTCGGATCGATGCGGACCAGTTTCATCAGGTCGACGATGGACGTCTGCCAGTTCAAATTCTCGGCGCCGGGAATTGATCCGATCCGGGCTTCGACATCGGCGACGGTAATAGCGGCGCGGGCCGGCTTCGCCGTTTCCGTGGCCGGAGCTGCGGCGGCTGCTTTTTCTTCCTCGTCAGAGCCGAAGATTGCGTTTTTGATTGAACTGAAAATTCCCATTTGGTCCTCCTTATTCCTTTGGGCGGCGTGCCCGAGGTGTTAGTGGCAGGATGTTCGCATTATTGCACTTAGGCAAGCGCTAAGCCGCCAGAGAATGTAAAATAGGGTTTGAAATGTGACTGATATCGTCCTGTCGATTGTGATGCTCGCCGCATTCGCGTTGCTCGCCGGTGCGTATGTCTACTGGCGCCGTACGGGCGAAACGAAACAGCCAGCACTTATGGTTGTGCTGGCTGTCGTTGCGATCCTCAATGTTCTGATCTGGACGATACCGGGCAGTGATGGGACAGCACCGTCCGATCAGGTTGAGGTGCTGGGGGGATAGGGTGAGCCCTTTCTATTCGGGTATCTTCCAGTTCACTGAGCTGCTGAATGTCCCGGCAATCGCATTGCCATAGCTGTCCTTGGCTGCGTGGAAGCGCGCACGGCGTTCCACGAGTTTGCAGGTCGCATTGTCGAGCGCGGCGTGACCGGTGGAGCGAGTGATGGTGCAATCGCTGACACGGCCCTTCGCATCAATAGTGACCGCAAACCCTGCGACCCCCGACATGTCCTGGCGGATCCAGACGCTGCGATAGTCGCTATCGGTGATCCAGCGCCCCGGATTGTTCGATGGCGAGGCCGCGATGGGATCAGGCAAAGCGGGCGTTACGGGTGCGCCGCCGATCGGGCCGCCAAGATCGATGGGCTCGAACTCGACAGGCCCTGGGTCGATGAAAGTCGTGATCGGGGAGTTGTCCGACAGTTCGACCGCCGTTTCGGGGCGCGAGGGCGGGACGATAACGTTCGGCGATTTTTTCTGGGACGTGTTGGGCTGCGGCTTCGGCTCCACCGGGGGCGGTGGGTCGACCGGTTTTGGCGTCACGATAACGCCCGTTGGATTGGGTGCGGGCGGGTCAATCACGACAGCGACGGCAAGGCCAGCGACCAGCACGGCGCCGAATGCGGTGGGAACGCCGAGCGCTCCTATCATTGCAGCCGGGTTCAGGCGGTTGGCGTTTTGAGCATAGCTCATAGGCGGGTTCCTCTCTCTCATAATGCGAGAGGGTGCCGAACACGCATCTTCACGAGGTTCGCAACCGGCACCTCTCACCTGCAATGTTACAACATAACATTCAGAAGGCAAGAAGTTTCGCGTTGCAAATGAATACCTTACTTCGCAGGGCCGCGTCTGTGCATCCGCCGAATGCGGTCGTGGGCGCGCAATCGCTGACAAAACGGGCGAGTGTATCGCCGCGAATGACCGGCGCCCCTGGAGCGACGCCGTACCACTAAGTCGCCGCTTTCAGCCGCCGTTCTGACCGCCTGCTCTTATTTGATCGGGCAATCCGGCGAGAGGCGGAAGTCGAGATAATTGTCGACCGACTTCATCATGTCTTCCATCTCATTTTCAAAGAAATGGTTGGCGCGCGGGATTTCGTCGTGGTGGATCGTGATGTGCTTTTGCGTGCGCAGCTTGTCGACCAGCTTTTGCACGGCGCCCGGCTGTACAACTGTATCTGCTGCGCCTTGCACGAAGATGCCTGAGGCGGGGCAGGGGGCGAGGAAGCTGAAGTCATACATGTTTGCGGGCGGAGCAACCGATATGAAGCCGCGCACTTCGGGGCGTCGCATCAGCAATTGCATGCCGATAAGCGCACCAAAGCTGTATCCGGCGACCCATGTCGTCTGCGCCTCCGGGTGTATCGATTGGACCCAGTCAAGCGCGCTCGCCGCGTCGGAAAGCTCGCCAATTCCATTGTCAAAACTGCCCTGGCTTCGGCCAACGCCGCGGAAGTTAAAGCGCAAGGTCGCAAAGCCGCGGTCGGTAAACGTCTTGTAGAGACGCTGCACAATCCGGTCATTCATCGTGCCGCCGCCCTCAGGGTGCGGATGCAGGATCATGGCGACCGGTGCGCGCGGACGCGGCGGCGGCGAAAAACGACCTTCAAGGCGGCCTTCCGGGCCGGGAAAAATGACTGATGGCATGAATGGACCTTGCTGAAAGAAGTGGCCGCAAACACCGGGTGGCGTGCGGGGATGCGCGCTCTATATACGAGTCGCGTTCCATTTCGCAATTTTTTAAGAACCGTTCGCAATAAGGATATTCTTGAGCACGCGCATCTATCTCGATCACGCCGCAACATCGCCCCTGCGCCCGGAAGCGCGCGCGGCGATGGAGGCTGGCTTTCGCATCTGGGCCAACCCTTCTTCGCCCCATGCCGAAGGGCGCAAGTCGAAGGCCGCGTTGGAGGACGCGCGCGACCGGATCAAGCGCGCGCTGGGATGGGATGGCGAGTTGATTTTTACCAGCGGCGCAAGCGAGGCGCTGGCGATAGGATTGCAGCGCGCGAAGGTTGACCGCCGGATCGTCAGCGCGGTCGAGCATGACGCGGTGTTTCGCGCAGCGCCGGATGCGGAGCTATTTTCAGATGATGCTGAATTCGACGCGCGCACGGTCCTTGCGATCCAGCACGTTAATTCGGAAACTGGCACGATCAATCCGCTTGCCGATATGCTCGATACGATCCGCCCGACAGGTGCTATGGTACTCGCCGATTGCTCGCAGAGTGCGGGCAAACTCGATCTGCCCGATGCCGACATGCTGGTGATTTCGGCACACAAATTCGGCGGACCCATTGGGATCGGGGCTTTGCTGGTCCGCGACTTCAACTTGCTGGACCCCATTGGCGGGCACGAGCGCGGCTATCGTCAGGGCACCGAGAATTTGCCGGGCGCAATGGGCATGGCAGCGGCTTTGGAGGCTGACGACTGGCAGACGGCACCGGATGACCGGTCAGCCTTTGCCGAAGCGCTATCGACCGACATTGTAAGCATAGGCAAGCGCGCCGATTACATTGCCGCCTTGACGCATCCGAGCATCAGCGCTCAGGCACTGCTCATCCGCCTCGATGCGATGGGCTTCGCCGTATCGGCGGGTAGCGCATGCTCCTCCGGAACGCTCAAGAAAAGCCGCGTGCTTGATGCCTTCGGTGTGCCCGATGATGTCGCCGCGCGCACGATCCGAGTGAGCATCGGCTGGAACACGGCGCCGGAAGAACTGGAACAATTCGCCGGCGCATGGGCTTCGCTTACATGATCTATCTCGACTATCAGGCCACGACCCCGCTCGCGCCAGAGGCGCGCGATGCGATGCTGCGCTGGCTCGACGGGCCGGACGGCACCGGTTTTGGCAACCCGCATTCCTCGCACCGCATGGGCCGGCAGGCAGCTGCCGCCATCGAATTGGCGCGTGACCGCGTGGCGGCATTGTTTCCGGCGGGCGGCAAGGTGGTCTTCACCTCCGGCGCGACCGAGGCGCTCAATCTCGCGATCAGGGGCAGCGGAACGGGCGGCACCGTATCCTATTCCGCCATTGAGCATTCGGCAGTCGGCGACACCGCGCAGGCGGCGGGCAGATCGCATGTGCTAAACGTGTCGAAAGAGGGCCAGTGCGACATCCGGCAGGACGTGCCCGATGATGTCGGTCTGATTGCGGTGATGCAGGTCAATAACGAGATCGGCACGATCCAGCCCACGGTCGACTGGCACCGCACTGCCAAGGAAACCAACGCCCTGTTCCTGGTGGATGCAGTGCAGGCTTACGGCAAGGTCGAGGTCACGCGCGCAGACATGATCGCGATCAGCGCGCACAAGTTTCATGGGCCGAAAGGTGTGGGCGCCTTGTGGGTGCGCGATGGCGTCAATCTGACCGAACAGCAAACCGGCGGATCGCAGGAAGGTATCCGCTCGGGCACGCTCAGCCCCGCGCTCATCGCCGGAATGGGTGCGGCGGCGCATCTGGCGAAGGAGCGCATGGCTGAGGACGCCGAGCATATCGAAGGGTTGTGGAACCGCGCGCGCGATCTGTTCTCCGACTGGACGCTGAATGGCAGCGAGGATGCGCGCTGGCACGGCAATCTCAACATCCGCCGCGACGGCCTCGATGTCGCACGGCTGATGAGCGATTGCCGCAACGTGATGTTCTCCGCCGGAAGCGCCTGTGCCAGCGGCTCTGGCCGAACAAGCCATGTGCTGAAAGCCATTGGCCTGTCGGACAAGCAGGCGAAAAATTCGATACGCCTCGGCTTTGGCCGCTACACCGCGCTTGAGGAGATCGAAGCGGCGGCAAAGGCTATCAACGCTGCGGCCAAGGAGCAGGGCGTTTGAGCATTTCTGTCACCTTCATCAATTCCCAGGGCAACACGGTGAAAGCGAGCGCAGAAGATGGCGACAATCTGCTGCGCGTCGGTCAGGCGGCGGGCCTGCCACTGGAGGGGACGTGTGAAGGGCAGATGGCGTGTTCGACCTGCCATGTGATCGTCGCCGCAGAATGGTTCGATAAGCTCGCCGAGGCCTCCGAAGAAGAGGAAGACATGCTTGATTTCGCAGCGGGGGCGAGGCGGACCAGCAGACTTTCCTGCCAGATCGACCTCACCCCTGAGCTTGACGGACTGACCGTGCACATACCTTCCGAAAGCGTGGATGCGCGCCGGATCTAGAGTTTAATCGGCGGGTGGCGCCGCCGCGTCTCCTGCCGATTTGGGCCGTATCCAGCGCCACAATCTTACACCGCCGAATGCCAGCAGTCCCAGCGGGGCGAGCACGGTAAATGCCATCATCAGGAATGCGATCATCGATCCCATGATGGAGCCGAGCGAACCCCAGGCGTTGCGGATCGGTTCGGCAAAGCCGCCGCTCGCCCGGGTGCCGGATTCGTAGCTGATCGACATCTGGCTGAAGGCCACACGGCCGCGCATTTCCGCCAGCCAGCTTTGCGCCTGATCGATTTCCTGATTGACCTGCGCAACGCCGCGCTCGGCCTCGACCAGTTCGCTGACGCTTCCGCGCCGTGTGCGCAGAACCTCCATCAGGCGATCTCGCAAGACTGTGCGGGCGCGCAGCCGGGCTTCGGTATCGACGATCTGTTTTGAAAGGTCTTCACCCTCGATTGAGGAAGACACCAGCTCGCCATCAACCGTGCCGGAACTCTTTTCCAAATCTTTCGAAAACTCGCGGGCCACTTGTGAAGCGACCGCTATGCTGAGACTGCCATAGGCGTAATCGCCATCCTGATCGGCCTGGTTCATGGAGATGATCCGGCAAACATTGGCCCCGCGCGCCTCGCACATATCGGCATGGCGTTCTTGCAAAGGTTTGATTGCGTCTGCTGGCAGACGGAATCCCAGAGAATAGCGATAGGCGATCTGTGGCAGGCTGACGGGAATGCCGCCGGGGAGGGAAGCGCCCGCAACGCTCGCGGCATCTGCCGATTGCTCGATCGCTTCGTTTCTGGCCGCATCGGATGCAGGCGCAACCATTGGGGGAGGCGGTGGTGGAGCCGCTTCATAAGCAGGGGGCGGCTCTGCAACGTCGACAGTAGTGACGCTTTCAGTCACGACCTGCTCATCCTGCGAGCAGCCGGCGATCAACGCAGCGCTGGCCAATAACACTACCACATTCGTCCGCACTGTTTCTCTCCTCTTTCAAGGCGGATCCAACGCGACTCGCCTTAATTGCGCCTTGATATTGCCACAATTTTGCCACATTGCAAGGATTACCATGTTATAGTGTAACATCATATAAGAGTGGTGATGAGGCAAGCGCGAGAAGCATGATCGGAAATTATAACTGTAAATCTAGCAGGTTATTCTGATGAAGAGATCGGCCCTCCGGCCGTATTATCGGACCCGCGATGGCGCCACAATTACGGCATTGGCGATCAGCAGATCGAGCCCATCAAGAAAAGCGCGC
>CALLQC010000075.1 GCA_938015255.1 uncultured Erythrobacter sp. | reverse complement strand
ACAAAGCCAGCCCGTCGCCGTCCATCACAAGATGCATCGCATCGCGCACGTGATCGAAATTATACAGCGGCTCGCCCATGCCCATCAGCACGATATTGGTCAGCAGTCGCCCGTCCGAGGTGTAATGGCCGCGATCCTCATTATCTTCCAGACCGTCCATCCGGCCTTTGGGCCATTCACCCAAGGCATCGCGCGCGAGCATCACCTGCCCGACAATCTCACCAGGTGTCAGGTTGCGCACCAGCCGCATCGTGCCGGTATGGCAGAAGGTGCAATTGAGAGTGCAGCCGACCTGGCTGGAAATGCACAGCGTCCCGCGATCGGCATCGGGAATGAAGACCATTTCGAAATCGTGGCCGTCAGCTGTCTTGTGCAGCCATTTGCGCGTGCCGTCGGTTGAATGCTGCGCCTCGACAATGTCAGGGCGACCAATCACAAAGCGTTCTGTAAGCCACGGGCGCATTGTCTTTGCGATATCGGTCATGGCCTCAAAATCGGTCACGCCGCGGTGGTAGAGCCAGTGATACACCTGCTTGGCGCGCAGCTTGGCTTGCTTGGGATCAAGCCCCGCCTCGGCAAACAGCTCGCGGATGCGTGATTTCGGCAGACCGATCAGATCGATACGCCCATCCTCACGCGGCGTGATGTCACGCGCGACGGGAACGGGATCCACCTGACCGGGGATCGACATGAGGGACGTGTCTGCCATGATTGGCCGCGCATATAATGCTGCGCAGCGCGTTTGACCAGTGCCCTAGAGCCCGGCGCAACCGACAACGGCAGCGTCCATCGCCGTTGCGACCCCTTTAAGGTCATATCGGTCTGAAAACCCGCTCCCGCTTATGCGCATCGTTGTTGCTGAACGCAGGGCGGCGGCGATAGCGGCGTCCATTTGCCGGTCCTGCGCCCAGGCATCGCGGCCACGCGCCGCGAGCTGAAAACTTTCGCGACCGATCCGCAGACGTACCGCGGTGCCTTCGCGCGCTGCCTGAGGCAGGCGGATGTGCAGCTGATTGCGGATATTCTGCTTAGGCCATGTGCCGATGCTGGCGAATGCGGCATTGGCATTGCGTCCCCGCGGCTTGGCTATCGCATAACAGCGCGGCGTATCCGCATCGCGAAATGCGGCCCAGTTGGAATAGACCCCCAGACTGTCTTTCGCCGCGAGCGGAGCGGAGGCTGCAACAAGGCAGAAAATGGCGAGGGCGCTACGCATATTCGATCGCCATAACTTCCCATTCTTTTGCGCCGCCCGGAAGCCTCACAACGCGCAAATCCCCGACAGATGCGCCTTTCAGCGCCTTCGCCATGGGAGAGCTCCAGCCGATCCGGCCGGTGCTGGCATCCTGCTCATCATCACCGACGAGCGTGATCTTCTTGCGCCCGTCATCCTCATCGGCAAGCTCGACCGTCGCGCCAAAGAACACGCGCTGCTTGTCAGGCTGGTTTGCCGGATCGACGACACGCAGCGATTTCATCCTGCGGGAAAGGTGGCCAAGCTCACGGTCGATCTCGCGCATGCGCTTGCGACCATACAGATAATCGCCGTTTTCGCTGCGGTCGCCATTGCCTGCGGCCCAGCTGACGATTTCGACGATTTCCGGCCGTTCTTTGCCAAGCAGGTGGTCATAGCGCGCCTTCAGCGCCGCCATGCCTTGCGGGGTTATCGGAGGGCCAGGTTTTGAAGCCATAATGCGCGGCTATGGCAGGAAGGTGTCCACCGTGCGAGGCAGACCCGCCTCATCGGGGTACATATGCGAATAGCTCACCGCATTGCCGATAACCCGCATGACATAGTAGCGCGTCTCGAAATTGGCCGGAATTTTCTCGATCCAGGTCACCCAGTCGATGTCGCCGCGCCTCGGATCACCGTTGAGCTGCAACCACTGGCGTACACGGCCAGGCCCGGCATTGTAGGAAGCGATGGCGAGCGGATATGCCCCGCCATACAGATCCATCCGGCGGGCAAAATGCGCATCGCCAAGCGTGATGTTGTACTGCGGATCAGCGGTGAGGTTAGCACGCAGATACTGCACGCCCAGTATGCCTGCCTCCTCGCGCGCGGTGCTTGGGAGGAGCTGCATCATCCCGATCGCGTTCGCGTGGCTGCGGCGGCTGCGGTCAAATTCGCTTTCCTGCCGAGCAATGGCATGGACCATCGTCCAATCGGTGACGCGCGGTGTCGGTACGGTAGGAAAGCCGATCCGTTCGAAACCCTGAATGCCGTTGGCGCCGGCCTCCATGCCCACGACGACAGACATTTCCTCCAGCCCCGTCTGCTGAGCGAGCTCATGGACCAGCATCAGCTGTTCGGGCGTTTTGGCGCTGTCTCCGATAGCCTGAAAGAACCGCCTTTCGGTTCGCCAGTCGCGCCGGTTTTGCGCCATATGGCGAATGGCCTTGGTAAGATTGCTGAGCTCGAATTCTGTCCGCGTCCCCGCGTCGATGTCCAGATCGGGCAGAGCCGCAAATCTCGGCATCGGGCGGTTCATCGCTGCCAATGCGAGCTGGCCATAATAGTAGTGCGGGTAAACAGCCGCTTTTTCAAAATATCGGGTAGCCTCGGCCTGCAAACCTGCCTGCCGAGCGGCCCGGCCCGCCCAGAAATACCCTTTTGCCTTGGTCAGCGGTGACTGGGCGGCATCGCCATACCGTTCAAACAGCGGTGCCGCCGCACGTCCATCACCAAGACGCCAAAGCGCATTGGTGCCGCCCATCCACATGAGATCGGTGTAGCGATCACGCAGCCGGAATGAGCCCTTCGAGATATCCTCATCCGGCGCAAACAGATCGTCAATCTTGCTGGCGATCCTCACAGTATCTGCTGAACTTGCCGCTTTCGCGATGGTCAGCATATCGCCGATGGCGCCTTCCTTATCGAGAACAGGCGCATCAAAGGTCTGCCGATTGGCCAACAGATTGATGGCCGATCCCATCTGGCGCCTTGATTGATAAAGATTGGCGAGATTGAACACATAACCGGCGTCGCGCATCGCGCCCTGGGGCACGTTCAGGCCGCTGTCGCTGGGCAAAGCACCCCGGATAAGCGCAAGCCGCGCCATTGCCATGGGCCGTGCACTTTCCGGCAAATTGATAATCTGCCGTGAAGCAGCCTCTGCATTGCCCTGCCACAGCAATGCATTGATCCGCGCGATGTGATCTTCGGCGGTAAAACGCGATCCGAACAGGCCCAGCATATATGCCTCGGTCGGTCCGCTCATCGTGCCGCCGCGCCATGCGGCCCTGGCATGTTCAAAAGCTTCTGCGCGCTGCGCACCCGCCAAAGCGAGCGCATATCGCGCGCGCCCGGCATTGGTCAGCGGCGGATTGGCATCGAAGAACCGCAGCATATCCGTTTGCGAGGGCGCTTCCTCGTCAAGGCGGTTTTCTGCGCGGATGCGCACTATTTCCATCCGGGGGAAGTCGGGATAGGCGAGCGCAAACCCCGCATAAGTGCCAAAAGACAGCTTGTCTTCTTTCTGGAGCAACTCCCAGCGGGAAAGCGCTGCACCCATTTCACCGGGCTGCTGGGCAACAAGATTGCTGCCGCGATCATCAGCGCTAGACTGCGCCGCAACCGGTGCGGAAAGCGCCATTACGACCGCAGCCGAGATAGCTACAAATGGGAGGGGTGAAGAAAGCATTTTGCGGACCATGCTGGACATCGTGCCAATCGGCTCCTTATCAGGCGCTTAACAGAAAGGGGCCGCGATGAATAAAGCGGTCCCGACCTTAATCCAATTGGTAAATGCAGGAACAAAAACAATGTTTAGCGGCTCAATTCCCGCTCTTGCGACTCCTTTTCGCGGTGGATCGTTTGATGAGGCGGCTTTTCGGCGACTCGTCGATTGGCAGATCGACAACGGCAGCTCGGCCCTCGTTCCATGCGGGACCACGGGGGAGGCATCAACCCTTTCCAATGCTGAACATCACCGCGTCATAGAAGTCTGTATCGAACAGGCGGCAGGCCGGGTTCCTGTTATCGCCGGGTGCGGCAGCAACGATACGATGAACGCGGTGCTGCACATGACATTCGCGCAAAAGGCCGGCGCGGCAGCCGGGCTTTGCGTGGCACCATATTACAACCGTCCAAGCCAGGCCGGATTGATCGCGCATTTCAGCTATCTCGCCGAAAACACGGCGCTGCCGATCGTTCTTTACAATGTTCCCAGCCGCACGGTGACAGACATCGAGGATGAAACCGTGGTCGAACTGGTTCGCAAATATCCTGACCGGATTATCGCGATCAAGGATGCAAGCGGTGATCTTTCCCGCGTCGCGGACCACCGGATGGGCATCGGACGCGAGTTTTGCCAGCTTTCCGGAAATGACGAGCTTTGGCTGCCACATGCCGCAGCCGGGGGCAGGGGAGCCATTTCGGTTACGGCCAATGTCGCCCCCGCATTATGCGCAGAATTTCACGCAGCGATTGCCGATAATGACCTGAAGAAAGCGCGGGAGCTGAATGATCGCCTGTTTCCGCTGCATTACGCTATGTTCTCCGATGCGAGCCCCGCGCCGGTGAAATATGCGCTGAGCCGCGTTCATGACTGGATCGAAGCCGACGTGCGCCTCCCGCTCGTCAATGCGAGCGAGGCATCACGCAAGGCGGTGGACGATGCGCTCGTCCATGCAGGTCTGATCGAAGGTTAAAGAACTTCGTCCTCATCAAGCAAAGCCTCCGCGAACCCTTCGGGCTCGCTGGACAGGATCGCTTCGGTAATATCTTCAATGCGTTCTCCGACCCGTTCGGGATTGGTGACGCTTGCAATGTGGAACAGCGCGTCGCCCTGATGAACGACCGGCAGGGTCGCATGACCAATAACGATCCCGTCAAAGGGTGCGTAAACGCCCTCGGCCTCCTCGCCAAACAGCCCGACAACACTGCACAGCAGATCACCTTCACGCACAGGATCGCCGGACGTCTTCGCCATGTGAACAACGCCGCCGCGCACGGATCGCACCCACTGCGTTTTGTTCGCACGGGCCGGTACAGCAACTTCGCTCGTGCCGTCATCAGCGGCGATCATGCCAAGATGCGCCAGGACGCGGAGCGTGCCCGCTGTTCCGGTTTCGACAGACAGATCGTCAAATCTCAGCGCCTCACCTGCTTCCAGCAGCAGCATGTCGACCCCTTTGTCCTTGGCCAATGCTCGCAGGGAGCCATCACGCAGCGCGCTTTCCAAAACAACCGGTGCGCCAAAAGCCATGGCCAGTTCGACCAATCGGGCATTGCCGGCCGCAATGCGTATTTGCGGCAGATTGTAACGGTGGGCCGCTGCCGTGTGGATATCGATCCCCAGGTCGGCCCGCTCGACCACCTCGTTGAAAAAGACGTTGGCCAGCTGCCCTGCCAGCGATCCTTTCGCGCTTCCGGGGAACGATCGGTTCAAATCGCGGCGGTCGGGCAGGTACCGCGAATGGGCCAGGAACCCAAAGATATTGGCGACCGGGATCAGCATGATTGTCCCTGCAAGGTCATCCACATCCAGTTCGTGTGCGATCCGCTGGATCACAGCAGTGCCGATAATCTCGTCCCCGTGGATAGCGCCGCTGACAAACACGACGGGCCCCGGTCTTTTGCCATGCAGCACGCGAATGGCGAGATGCGAATCGAGGCCAGTCGCCATGGTCGTGACAGGAATAGAAATATCCTGGACAGTTCCGGCTTCGATTTCCGTTTGTGCAATGGCGAAAGGTGCCGCTTGCGGTTCATGCATTTCAATTCTCCGCAATTGCAGAAGGCCAGTGTCACACGCTTTACTCTTCTTCATGGCACGGCGTCGATAGGCAGAGAGCAATTGCCAATCGCGCAGAAATCCCTATCTCGGCGCGGCTATGGCACGTCCGAAAACTCAAGCCTTTGATAAACAGAAAACCGTCGCGGAAAATCGCCGTGCCCGGTTCGATTATCATATAGAGGACAAGTATGAGGCGGGTCTCGCCCTGCAAGGCACCGAGGTTAAGGCGCTGCGCGCAGGCGAGGCAACAATCGCCGAAAGCTATGCCGAGGTTAAGGATGGCGAGGTTTGGCTGATCAACTCCAACATTCCGGAATACAGCCATGGCAATCGCCTGAACCATGAACCGCGCAGGCCGCGCAAACTGCTTCTCAGCGCGCGTGAAATCGGAAAGCTGTTTGGCGCAGTAGAACGCAAGGGCATGACGCTGGTTCCGCTTTCCATCTATTTCAACGGGCATGGGCGGGCGAAAGTCGAGCTGGCTCTGGCAAAGGGCAAGCAGGCGCATGACAAACGCGCCACGATCAAAGACCGCGACTGGAAGCGCGACAAGGCCCGTTTGATGCGCGAAAAGGGCTAGAAATCGGGAATTTCAATATTCCGGATTAAGCCACTGGTCAGCCGCTGCATGATACCCATATGGGCATTATGGAGGATGCCGAAATTCTCGGAGGCAATATCTTGCGTTTCAGCGCATACAGGCGCAGGGGCGCTGTGCTGCCATGACCAAGAAACGCGCCTCTAAACCTCGCAGAAAAACATGGGCGGCGGATTTTATCCGCAAATACATGCCCACTCGCGAAGAAATGGCGGCGAACAAATACTTGGCGCCAATCGGACACAGATTTCTCAATCCGGAGTTGTGGCGTTTCACGCGGCGGTCTGTCCCGCGCGGTGTGGCATTGGGATTGTTCTCGGCATTTATCATCCCGCTTGGTCAGATATTCCTCGCGGCTTTTCTTGCGCTTCCCGCCCGCGCGAACGTTCCGCTGGCGGCCTTGGTCACCTTTGTCACCAACCCTTTCACCATCGCATTCTGGGCGGTTGTCGCAAATCGTGTTGGCACATTCATGCTTCAGATCGACCGTGCGACCACAGGGATGGCTTCCGAGCAGCTCGAGAGCGGCCAATGGCAATGGGTGATTGATGCATTCCAGGTCGCCGGGGTCACTGTGGTCGGCTTCTTTGTCCTGGCTGTCGTGTCGTCGGCTGCCGGTTATCTGCTTTCCAGTGCGATCTGGCGCGTGATTATTGCGCGCCGCCGGGCAAAACGTCTGAAACGGATGGAGGCGCGGCTCGACCAGCGGCTCAACGCCAACTAAGGCTTGGATTACGAACCGCCATCAGGACAGGCACGCGTGAACAGCACGACGGAACATCACATTATTGAAAGCGAAAGCGGCGCGGCTGGTAGCGTGCGTGATAGCCAATTGCTGTACGGCGGGCTTGGCGCGGCGTTGGCGGCAAGCGCAGCGGTTCTTTATTTCGCAACTTCGGACTGGGTTCTGGTCGCTGCGTTCGTGCTTGGGCTATGCGTGCTGCTGGGCGGAATTTTTGTCTTCGACCGGCACAGTGCAGAGCCAGAAGCAGACGATTCCATCGCGGCAGACTGGTCCGTCACGCTCGCGGCAATCGAAGCTCAAGCTGAAAACGGTGAAGCCGTGGCGATTACTGACCGGGCAAACCGCCTTGTCTGCGCCAATTCCGCATTTGTAGAGGCGTTCGGCATTGCCAGCGCGCCGCCATCTCTCCCTTTTGAACGCCCGGCGCTTGAAGCTCTCACCAAGCTGGCACGGACCGCGTGGCGCGATGGTGACGGCGTGATTGAGAAGCTCGCAGCTGGGCCTGGCAACAGCATTTGGGACGTCAAAGTGCAACGCGCTGGCCGGGCGGACGATCACCTTATCTGGCGCATGGCCCGAATTGTGAAGGTAGGGGAGGAACAGGCTCAGGATATCAATCTTTCCGGGCCTTTCGGGCTGATGTTGAGCCGTGCCGGGATCGAGACCGCGATCACCACATCGGAAGGTGTGGTCAAGTCTGTAAGCGCCGGTTTCGCAGAGCGTGCGGCAGGGGACGGCGCTGCAACACTGGTCGGGCAGGATTTCGTTTCCTTTCTGCGGTCCGATGATCGCGAGCGCATCTATTTCGCGCGCGAAGGCCGTGCAGGGACGCCGCAGACGCTGGTCGATGTCCCGCTGATTGATCCCATGCACGCGCGGACGCTGGGGCCTGATGCGAATGCCACGCTGATGCTCCTGATCGACAGCGGTGTGGGCATTGGCAGCGGCTGGGACGGCGCATCGCAGGCTGGCGTCGCACAGCTCGAAGCGTTGCTTGCACAATTGCCGTTGGGGCTCGCCATGACAGACCGCGATGGACGGTTTCTGTTCGGCAATGACGCCTTTCTGCGTTCGGTGAACCGTGAAGGAAACGGACTGCCATCGTTCCCGACGGATCTGGCCGTGCATGAGGACAAAGCTGCGCTGTCGGACGCTGTGCGCAGGCACGGACGCGGGCCGGCGACGAGCGGCGACATGGCCATCCGGCTTGCTTCCCAGCCCGATGAGCCGGTCTCGCTGGGGCTGGCCGGTGTGCGCGGGCTTGGCGAGGCAGCGGTGCTGCTCAGCCTGACCGATTCTTCGGAAGAGACGCAGCTGAAACGGCAGGTCGCGCAGGCAACCAAGATGCAGGCCGTCGGCCAGCTTGCAGGCGGGGTCGCGCATGATTTCAACAATGTGCTCACCGCGATCATCGGCACGTGCGACCTCATGTTGCTGCGCCATACGCCGGGCGACAGTGATTATGACGACATCCAGCAGATCCGCGCCAATTCAAACCGTGCGGCATCGCTGACGCGCCAGCTGCTCGCATTCTCTCGTCAGCAGACATTGCGGCCCGAAATCCTGCAATTGCCCGACGTGGTCAGCGAAGTCGGGCCATTGATCAAACGTCTGCTGGGCGAAAAAATCACGTATTACGTCCAGCATGATCGCGATCTGGGTGCGGTGCGGGCTGATCCGCAGCAACTCGAGCAGGTTATCATGAACCTCGCCGTCAACGCCCGCGATGCGATCCAGTCAAGAGGGCGCGGGGAAGGGCGAATCTCGCTGCTGACCCGCAGCATGAAGTCAAAAGACGTTATCAAACTTGGTTCGGAGATTCTTCCCGCGGCGGATTATACGGTTCTGATTGTGCAGGATACGGGCGGCGGCATTCCGCCGCATGTGTTGCCGAAACTTTTTGAACCGTTCTTCACGACCAAGGAGCAGGGGAAAGGCACCGGCCTTGGGCTCTCCACGGCATACGGCATCGTCAAACAGTCCGGCGGTTTTATCTTTGCCGATAATGTTTCGGACAAGGACGGCCGGCAAACGGGTGCGCGTTTCACCGTTTACTTCCCTGTTCATCGCGGTGAGGTGCCAAAGAAAAAGGCTGCTGCTCCGGTCGTATCCTCTGACTGGTCTGTCGGCGGCAAGATTCTGCTCGTTGAAGATGAGGACATGGTCCGCGCCGTCGCCGAGCGCGCATTGTCACGAGCTGGTTATGAAGTGACCGCATGCCCGGGCGGGGAAGAAGGGCTGGAGGCAATCGAGGAAAGCGGCGATTTTGATCTTGTCGTCAGCGATGTAGTGATGCCGGGGATGGACGGGCCCGCCATGGTACGCGAGATACGCAAGCGTCTGCCCGACATGCCAGTGCTTTTCATGTCCGGCTACGCAGAAGAGCATCTGCGCAAGGATATCGACATCCCGGATATGCACTTCATTGCCAAACCGTTCAGTGTTCAAGCCATCGGCGATAAGGTTGGCGGAGTTATGCGCGCGGCCAAAGAGGCGGCCGAATAGGCGAGTAAAACTTTTTTCCAACAAAACTTTGTTCCACTCTTGTTCTATGAGAACAAATAGGATACATACTCTTTCATCAAGGGGGCGGTCGATAAAGTCGACTCGCATCTAGGCAAGTGAAGGAGAGCGTGCGATGGCTACTAATCTCAAGCTGGTAGAGAAGGAAAAAGACGTGGACCGTCAAAAGGCGCTCGACGCCGCACTTGCACAAATTGACCGTGCTTTCGGTAAGGGTTCGGCGATGAAGCTGGGCTCGAAAGAAGCGATGCAGGTTGAATCGATTTCGACCGGATCGCTGGGTCTCGACATTGCCCTTGGCATTGGCGGCCTGCCCAAAGGCCGTGTGATCGAAGTTTACGGGCCGGAAAGCTCGGGCAAGACCACCCTGGCGCTGCACTGCATTGCCGAAGCACAGAAAGCTGGCGGTACGGCTGCTTTTGTCGATGCCGAACATGCTCTGGACCCTGTCTATGCCAAAAAGCTTGGCGTGGACATTGATGAACTGATCGTCTCGCAACCCGATACAGGTGAGCAGGCGCTCGAAATTACCGACACTCTCGTGCGCTCCAACGCGATTGATGTGTTGGTGGTCGACTCGGTTGCGGCGCTTGTTCCCCGCGCCGAAATCGAAGGCGAGATGGGCGATTCCCATGTCGGCCTTCAGGCGCGGCTCATGTCCCAATCGCTGCGCAAGCTGACCGGGTCGATCAACCGTTCGAAATGTATGGTGATCTTCATCAACCAGCTGCGCATGAAGATCGGCGTGATGTACGGCAACCCGGAGACGACAACGGGCGGCAACGCGCTCAAGTTCTACGCTTCGGTTCGTCTCGACATTCGCCGCACCGGCCAGATCAAGGATCGCGACGAGGTGATCGGCAACTCGACCCGCGTGAAAGTGGTCAAGAACAAGGTTGCACCGCCCTTCAAACAGGTCGAGTTCGACATCATGTATGGCGAGGGCATTTCCAAGATCGGTGAGATTCTCGATCTCGGTGTGAAGGCCGGGATCGTTGAGAAATCCGGTAGCTGGTATTCCTATGACAGCGTTCGGATCGGGCAGGGCCGTGAGAATGCGAAGGTTTATCTCAAAGAGAATCCAGAAGTTTGCGACCGGTTGGAAGCCGCCATTCGCGGCCGGACCGACGAGGTTGCCGAGGAAATGATGGCGGGCCCGGACGCGGACTGATCCATCTGATCCTCAAGCGGGCTTGATGCTGCTGGAAATGCGGCGCCCGGAAGACCGGAAAACCGGCATTTGCCAGTCCACCCCTACGGACTGATGCGAATGCCGGTTTTTCTGTATGTATGTGCAGGCGATCGTATCGCTACGACAGAGCATCTGTCGCCGAGTTCGCACAGGTGCACTTCGCCGCTTTACATGCACGATGTATCTTGTCGCGAAGGGCCGTATTGCCTAACTGCCACAGCATGACGTCCACCAATGATATCCGCCGGTCGTTTCTCGACTTTTTCAGCGATGCTGATCACACCGCCGTGCCAAGCGCGCCGCTGGTTCCGTATAACGACCCGACGTTGATGTTCGTCAATGCCGGAATGGTCCCGTTCAAGAACGCCTTTACGGGTTTGGAGACGCCCCCTGCGCCGCGGGCGACATCTTCACAGAAATGCGTTCGCGCAGGCGGCAAGCACAATGATCTTGATAATGTCGGCTACACGGCACGCCACCATACCTTTTTCGAAATGCTCGGCAATTTTTCGTTCGGTGACTATTTCAAGGAACAGGCGATTGAGAACGCCTGGACGTTGCTGACGAAAGAATGGGGTATTCCGGCCGGGAAATTGACCGCCACCGTTTACCACACCGATGATGAGGCCTTTGATCTTTGGCGCAGGATTGCAGGGCTTCCTGAAGAGCGCATCATTCGGATCCCGACCAGCGACAATTTCTGGTCGATGGGCGAAACCGGTCCGTGCGGCCCATGTTCCGAAATATTCTACGATCACGGCGAACATATCTTTGGCGGCCCGCCGGGAAGCCCGGATGAGGATGGCGATCGTTTCGTCGAAATATGGAACCTGGTTTTCATGCAGTTTGACCAGCAGTCAGACGGCACGCGGCTTGATTTGCCCAGACCATCGATTGACACCGGCATGGGGCTCGAAAGGATCGCTGCCGTCTTGCAAGGTGTGCACGACAATTATGATACTGACACGTTCAAGGCGCTGATCTTGGCGTCGGAGCAGCTGACAGGCGTAGCTGCTGAAGGCGAGCAGTCCGCCAGTCATCGGGTCATAGCCGACCATTTGCGTTCGACCAGTTTCCTGATGGCGGACGGAGTCCTCCCTTCAAACGAGGGGCGCGGCTACGTCTTGCGGCGGATCATGCGCCGCGCCATGCGGCATGCGCATCTGCTGGGGGCAAGCGAACCGCTGATGCACCGCCTTGTGCCAAGTCTCGTAACCGAGATGGGGCAGGCTTATCCGGAGCTTGTGCGCGGCCAGGCGTTAATCGAGGAAGTTCTCGAACGCGAGGAAACGCAGTTCCGCAAAACGCTCGACAAGGGCTTAAAACTGCTCGACGAAGCGACCGGCGACATGGCGGAAGGCGGCGAGCTTGACGGTGAAACGGTCTTCAAACTCTACGACACCTACGGCTTTCCGTATGACCTGACCGAAGATGCACTTCGCGCGCGCGGTATCGGCGTTGACAATGATGGCTTTGATGCGGCGATGGAGCGGCAGAAGGCTGCAGCGCGGGCCGCCTGGAAGGGCTCCGGTGAAGCCGCATCGGACGAGGTTTGGTTCGATATTGCAGAGCGTGAAGGTGCAAGTGAATTCACCGGCTACACCTCGACCGAGGGTGAGGGGGCCGTTGTCGCACTGGTGAAAGACGGTGCCGAAGTCATGCAGGCAGGCGAGGGTGATGATGTGCTGATCCTCACCAATCAGACACCTTTCTACGGCGAAAGCGGCGGTCAGGAAGGCGACGCCGGAAAGATTACCACGGCCGATGGTCTCGAAATTGACGTGGCTGATACGTCGAAACCGCTCGGCCGTTTGCACGTACACCATGGTAAGATTGCGAAGGGAACAATCAAGGTCGGAGACGCCGTTCATCTGACGGTGGACCACGAGCGCCGTGACCGGGTGCGCGCCAATCACTCGGCTACGCATCTGGTTCACGCCGCACTGCGCAATCAATTGGGTAATCATGTCACGCAGAAGGGATCACTGGTGGCAGAGGATCGCCTGCGGTTCGATTTCTCCCATCCAAAAGGGCTTTCGCCTGATGACATTGCGGCCATTGAAGCCGAGGTGAATGCGGAAATCCGCGCGAATGAAGCCGTGTCCACGCGGTTGATGAGCCCCGACGACGCCGTCGAAGCGGGGGCGCTCGCCTTGTTTGGCGAGAAGTATGGCGACGAGGTCAGAGTGCTTTCCATGGGCCGTGCCGGCCCGGATGCGCGCAGCTACTCGGTTGAGCTGTGCGGCGGAACGCACGTAAAAGCCACGGGTGATATTGGCATATTCCGCATTGTTTCCGAAAGCGCGGTCTCTTCAGGCGTTCGCCGGATCGAGGCGCTGACGGGTGAAGCGGCGCGCACTTGGCTGGTGAACCGTGAGGATGCGCTTAAGGACGCTGCGAGCGCCATTCGGGCAACCCCCGAGGAAGTGCCTTCGCGCATCGCGGCGCTGCTCGATGAGCGCAAACGGCTCGAAAAAGAGCTGGCCGAAGCGAAGAAAGCGCTGGCCCTGGGCGGCGCGACTGCGGGCGGCGCTTCTGCTGCGCCGCAAGACGAAGATATCGCTGGCATCAAGTTCAGCGGGCAAGTGATCGAAGGTCTAAGCCCGAAAGAACTGCGCCCTCTGCTAGACGAAGCAAAGCAGCGCCTGGGTACGGGCGTTGCGGCAATTGTCGCGGTCAATGATGGAAAAGCCGCAATTGCAGCCGCAGTGACTGACGACCTGACCGAGCGAGTCAGCGCCGTCGATCTTGTGCGTGCCGGCGTCGAGGCGGTTGGCGGTAAAGGCGGCGGCGGCAGGCCCGATATGGCCCAAGGCGGCGGCCCCGATGGCGACAAGGCACAGGATGCCATCGCCGCCATCAAGGCGCAAATCGCGGCTTAGTTGCGCTGTCCGGCGGTTTAGGCGTCCGGTGTTTCCTTGGTCACTCCGTCACTGCCTTGTGGCAGATCGTTGCCGCCGGTGTCTCCCGGCTGTCCGCGGCCCTGATCGGTAGGGGCGGAATCCTTGAGGGTGCCCTGCACATTTTGCGGCTTGAACTTCACGTCATTGGGGATCGGCTTGGTCGGGTCGACATCTTTCGTCATTACATTTCTCCTTTCCCAACCAACGCACAAGTGATGGAAAAGGTTCAATTTTGCGACGACTTGTGGCTAGGCATCGCTCGTCGATGTTCGCAGTTTTGGCTTATGGCGAAGCCCGCCTTCGCGTTCCAGCTGATCGCGGAACTCGTCACGCTTTTCGTGGATTGATGCAATCACAGGCCCCATGGCGACCCCGATATCCACCAGGACTGCCTCTGAAAGCTGCAATGAACTTTCGAGGTTTTCCGGCACTGCATGGCTGGCACCTGCCCGGTACAACTGCGCCGCATGATCCGTGTCGCGCGCGCGGGCGACGATCAGCAGATCGGGGTGTTCGCCGCGCAGCTTTGCGACAAGCCGCTGAGCAAGCACCGGCTCATCCATCGTCAACACCAATGCGGGCGCATCGCCAATCCCCAGATTGTCCAGCGCATCGCCGCGCGCAGCATCGCCAAATGTGGCGCGGTACCCGTCGCGTTTGGCACGCGCGATGATGTCGGGATCAGAATCGAGTAAGACATAGGGCTGACTGTGCGCGCGCATCATGTCAGCGATCAGCCGCCCGACACGCCCGCCGCCAATAATGATGGTGCGTGCCTCTCCTTCGTCTTCCTCCGGCAATTCCGGGGTTGCCTCCACGCGCCGCGCGATCACCCGGCCAAGCTTTGCGAGGAGCGGCGTTATGGTGAGGCCGATAGCCGTGACGATTTGCCAGAACTGCGCGGTATCCGTGTCGATCACTGCTGCGCTGGTCGCCGCCGCCAGCACGATCAATGTCGTTTCGCTGGGACTGGCCATCAATACGCCGGTTTCGGCAGCCGTGCTGCGCCGCGCGCCCATCATCTTGAGCAGTGAGCCTGTAACGATCGCTTTGAAAACGAGCACACCCACCACAGCGAGCGCGATATTCACCCAGTCGCTGATGATGGTCATGATATTGATGCTCATGCCAATCGTGATCAGAAATACACCAAGCGCGAGCCCCTTGAACGGCTCCATGATGGTCTCAACTTCGGTATGATACTCGGTCTCAGCGATCAGCAGCCCTGCGATTAGCGCACCGACAATCGGTGACAGGCCGGTTGCAGCGGTCGCTAGACTGGCTCCGATAACCACCAGCAACGACGCCGCGAGGAACAGTTCCGGGCTTTTTGTCCGCGCGGCCTGGGAAAAGAGCCTGGGCAATGCGAAGCGGCCGAGCACCAGCAGGATCACGATAACCAGGCCGCCCTGCCACAGAGTGTCGGTCAGCGCGGTCCAGCCGTCACCCGCCTGGTTGGGGGCGAGGGCGCCGAGTATGAAGATGATCGGGACGATCATGATGTCTTCAAACAGCAGCATCGATAAGGCGGCGCGGCCGACGGGTGATTTCGTACCGGAGATCGGCAGCACGATGGCGGTTGAAGAAAACGCCAGAGCAAACCCAAGCGCCAGCGCCGAGGTTGTGCTCATTCCGCTGTAATAGCCGAAGAACGCAGCCGAGATTGAGCCGATGATGAGCAGCTCCAGCGATCCGAGCCCGAAGACCAGTTTCCTGAGCTGCCACAGACGGTTGAAAGAAAGCTCCAGCCCGATGGCGAACAGCAGCAGGATGATCCCGAAATCCGCAAAAGGCGTTAATCGATCGGGGTCTGATATCGTCACATATTGGAGCCACGGAATCTCGCGCACCAATGTGCCTAGGCCGAACGGGCCAACAAGCACTCCAATCAGGATGAACCCGATGATTGGCGTAATTCGAAAGCGGGCGAAGACAGGAATAACAATGCCAGCCGCGCCCAGAATAACGAGCGCGTCCTGCATTACCGGTGACATTGTGAGTTCGCCTGCCATGGCTACGGCTTAGCTGCGGTTTCCGGCCGTGTCATCCGCATCTTCGGGGGGCAGGCCCAAGGGATCCGAGATGTTGCCCACACGCTTGTCCCATTCGATCCGGTAGAGATCGAATCGGCGATCATGCAGGTTTTGCACTGTCCCCTCGGCACGGGCCCAGCTGAGATCGGCGAGATTGACGTCGCTTATGGTGAGCGTTTCGACATTCTCGCTTGCCTCTGCCGCGATACCATCGCGCGCGAAAGGGAAATCGCACGGCGTCAAAATGCAGCTTTGCGCATATTGTATGTCCATGTTGGCGACGTTGGGCAGATTGCCGACATTGCCGCTCATCACAACATAGCACTGGTTTTCGATGGCGCGCGCCTGCGCGCAATAGCGGACACGCATATATCCCTGGCGGCTATCGGTGCAGAAGGGCACGAAGATGATCCGCGCACCTTCGTCCACAAGTCTGCGCGCAAGTTCGGGAAACTCAGAATCGTAACAGATGAGCACGCCAATCGGCCCGCAATCAGTGGGAATGGCATCGATGCTGTCGCCGCCCTTGATGTTCCACCAATATGCCTCGTTCGGCGTAGGATGAATTTTTTCCTGCGCATGGATCGAGCCATCGCGCAGGCACACATAGGCGACATTGTGAATATCGCCGTCGGGCATGCGTGTCGGATGCGATCCGCCGATGATGTTGATGTTGTATTTGAGCGCCATTTCCGAAAGGCGCTTCCGGATGCGAGGGGTGTAGCGGCTGAGCGCCTCAATGGATTCCTGCGAGTTCAGCTCTTCGTCCTCTGCCGAAAGCAGCATGAGCGTGAAAAGTTCAGGAAAGACGATAAAGTCGCTTTCGTAATCCGCAGCAACATCAACGAAGTAGGCAATCTGCTTCATGAACTCGTCGAAGTCTGAAACAGCACGGGCCTGCAACTGGCATGTCGCGATCCGAACGCTTTCGACGTCGCGCGGCAGGCGGTGTTTTGGCGGCGCATCTATATCGACATAGGGATTGCGCCAGACCATCCGGACTGCGTTCGCTTTCGATTGCTTGTCCTCGGGCAGATAGCCGCTCAGAATTCCGTGTGGTTCAAATCCGTTGGCCAGCTGGAAGCGCAGGACCGGATCGTGGATTTTCGTATCAATCACCTTTTGCAGGTATTCCTCTGGCGTATCGGCCCGGTTCGTCTTGCGCCGCATTGCCTTGGCCAGGCCCGGCATTCTTCCGCCGAACACGATGCCTTTCAGATCGAGCCGTTCGGCCAGCGCCCGGCGCTCTTCATAAAGCCGGCGGCCCAGCCGCGTGCCGCGCACTCCCGGATCGACACACATTTCATACCCGTACAGCCAGTCCCCGGTCGGGTCATGCCGTGAACCGAAGCCATTGCCGGTCACCTCATCCCAGGTGTGATCGGACAGGGCGACGTTTTCGTCGAGCCGCATGGACGCACAATATCCGACAAGCTTGCCATCAAGCTTCGCGACAAAGCATCCGTCGGCATAATTGTTGATCTGGCCCCTGATTTCACCCTGCGTGTAGGCCGGGAGGTCGGCATAGGCGCGGCGCACAAGGTCGCCGATTGCGCGCACGTCCTTCAGTTTGGCCTGGCGGACCTCAAGGCGTGCCTTTGGCAGCCGGGTTCTGGTTGGCGTCTCGGTCATGCGGCGAAATTCCTGACTGCAAAAGGGAAGGGCGGCACGCTCCGCAGAACGCCCGCCCTTTCTCTACGCCGCGCGGTCGCACGGGTTCCGATGCAATAGAGGCCGATCAGGCCCAGTTCTGCATCTCTTTTTCGAGGTTCTGCACAATCGCTTCAAAGAATTGCTCGGTGGTGAGCCAGTTCTGTGAAGGACCGATCAGCAGCGCGAGATCCTTGGTCATCTGACCGTTCTCGACCGTCTCGATGCAGACCCGCTCAAGCGTTTCCGCGAATTTGACCACGTCGGGGGTGTCGTCGAACTTGCCGCGATACATCAAACCGCGCGTCCATGCGAAGATCGATGCAATCGGGTTGGTCGATGTCGCCTTGCCTTCCTGGTGCTGGCGGTAGTGGCGGGTCACGGTGCCGTGGGCAGCTTCTGCCTCAATTGTCTTGCCATCCGGGCTCATAAGAACCGAGGTCATCAGGCCAAGCGAGCCAAAACCTTGCGCAACAGTGTCTGACTGAACGTCACCATCATAGTTTTTACAGGCCCAGACGAACTTGCCCGACCACTTCAGCGCCGATGCAACCATATCGTCGATCAGACGGTGTTCGTAAGTGATACCGGCCTTTTCGAACTTGTCAGCGAATTCGGCGTCGAAGACTTCCTGAAACAGGTCTTTGAAGCGCCCGTCATAGGCTTTCATGATCGTGTTCTTGGTCGACAGATAAACCGGCCAGCCGCGATCAAGACCGTAATTCATCGAGGCACGTGCAAAATCGCGGATCGAATCGTCAAGGTTGTACATCGACATGGCGACGCCTGCGCTCGGGAAGTCGAACACGTTCAGGTCGATTTCCGTCCCGTCATCTCCCTGATAGACCATGCGCAGCTTGCCGGGGCCCGGGATCAGGGTGTCGGTTGCGCGGTACTGGTCACCGAATGCGTGACGGCCAACGACAATCGGGTGGGTCCAGCCTGGAACAAGGCGAGGGACGTTTTCGATCACGATCGGTTCACGGAAAACGACGCCGCCCAGGATGTTGCGGATTGTGCCGTTGGGCGATTTCCACATCTTCTTGAGGTCAAATTCCTCAACCCGCGCTTCATCCGGAGTGATGGTCGCGCATTTTACGCCAACACCATGTTCCTTGATTGCATTGGCTGCGTCGACGGTGATCTGGTCATCCGTTTCGTCACGCTTTTCGACAGAGAGGTCGTAATATTTCAGGTCGATATCGAGATAGGGCAGGATCAGCCGCTCGCGGATCCACTGCCAGATGATCTTGGTCATCTCATCGCCGTCTAGCTCGACGACCGGGTTTGCTACTTTGATTTTCTGCATGGCTAACGCCTCATCCTTTTTTGGACTTCGTGTGGGCTGCAGGATGTCTGAATTGATCCCTTGTGCACGCGCTCTAGCAGAGCGCTGGCGTGACGCAAGATGGCGCGCGCCAGAAGCAGCAGCAACCGGTCCAAGATATAACGACGGGATCACAGCATTCGATCTTCGCACGTTACTTTTCACGGAGGATTGGCGGGCCAATAACGCAAAAGCCCGCCGGTGAGGGCGGGCTTTCAGGAAACGATGGTGGGCGTAGGAAGAGTTGAACTTCCGACCCCTGCAATGTCAATACAGTGCTCTACCACTGAGCTATACGCCCGATCCATCGGATGCGCCGCGAGGTTTCCCTCGCGGGGAGCGGCCCTCTAACGCGAGCCGGTTTTCAGTGCAAGACCAAAGCGCACCGAAAATTTGCGAATTGTCGCTAAAGGCTGGCCTCGCGCTGGTCTTCGAATACGCGTTCAACCTCCAGCACGAGATCGCGCAGGTGAAACGGTTTTGACAGCACTTTTGCATGGGGCTGTTCGCGGCTTGCGCGCAAGGATACGGCTGCGAATCCGGTGATAAACATCACTTTGGTACGCGGGGAAACTTCTGCGCAGCGCTGTGCCAGTTCAATGCCGTCCATCTCCGGCATTACAATGTCCGAGAGCAGCAGATCAAATTCGCCTTTTTCGAGCAGTGGCAAAGCCTCTGTTCCGCGGTCGACGCTCTCCACCTCATAACCGGCCTTCTCCAAAGCCCGTTCAAGGTAAGTGCGCATGGCTTCTTCGTCCTCTGCCAGGAGGATTCGCGGTGGTGAATTGATCGTCATGCGATTCCCGATAGCAGTGTGAGCTTAAGAAATCTTATCTAAGCGCCCGCCTGACTATATTTGAGACGAATGGAGCGCTTGCCTGCCATGATTGGCTGAAATTTTAGGTATTTGAGGTCTGAACGCTGTCTGTCGATCATTCCTTTGTGCGTTTCGATCAAGTGCTTTGACAGGCAGCGTCAAAGCGGGCAGCACCTTGGCATGACCGGCGATGATCAGAATGCTTCCGCTAGACCAGTTCAAATGCGCTCGTTCGAAGGCGGAGCTGTAACCGGCGTGAAGGCCGGGGGCACACATGGCCCGGCATTTTCCTATTCGGCGCCGAAATCCATGCCCATGCCTGTCCTGATCGCTGTGCCTCATGCAGGGCGCTCCTATCCGGGAGAATCGCTCGCAGATATGCGTGATCCCGGGCTGGGGCAGTTGCGATTGGAAGATCGCCATATCGACCAGGTTGGGATCCGAACTGCCAAGGCTACCGGCACGGGGTTGCTGGTGGCACACGCGCCGCGAGCGATGCTGGATCTGAACCGGGCGGAGGACGATATTGATTGGGGCATGATCACCGGTTCAGCCGCTAAAGATGTTGCGATCAAGCCTGCACCCAATGCTCCCAATCGCCGTGCACGCAGCGGCCTGGGCCTCGTGCCACGCAGGCTTCCCGGTTTTGGCGAGATCTGGCGAAGCAAACTTTCCGCAGAAGAACTGCACCGGCGCATCAATCATATCCATCGCCCCTACCATGCGTTTCTGTCTCAAGAGCTGAAACGCATTCGTGATGCGTGGGGCGCTGCGCTATTGATCGATCTTCATTCCATGCCGCCTTTGCGCAGGCAGAGCGGAGAGGACGCAGCACCGAGAATCGTCATCGGGGACAGGTTCGGCGCCTCTTGCAGCGGAGCGCTGATATCACGGACATTCCGTTATCTCGATGAACAAGGCTGCCCCGCCGCGCACAACCGTCCCTATTCAGGGGGATATGTGCTGGATCGCCACGCGTCGCCGAGTCGCGGTGTTCATGCAATACAGGTGGAGGTGTGCCGGTCCGCTTATCTCGATAAATTCCTGTCAGAACCTAGCCATGGATTGACGCCGCTTGCTCAAATGCTCGCAGGGCTGGTGCGCGAATTGGGAGCCGAGACTGCGCATCTTGGCAGCAGCGGGCATCTGGCTCAGGCTGCTGAGTGAGGTTCGGCCCTTAACTATCTGACTAGAAAGAAAAAACCACCCCGTGCAATGTGCACGAGGTGGCCAAGGTTCAGGGAGGACTGCGCCCTGACCCGTAACGAAACAAGGCGCAGCTGTCAGCGGCAGATGAGGGGGGTATCACCGCTGACACGCTATAAATAAGATCGCGGCGAAGCGCCTTCAAGAGACGCTTCGCCGCGATGCAAAATATTACAGTTTGGAGCCGGAAGGCGCCTTAATTGGCTGCCGGCTGATTGCCGCTGTCGCCTGTTGTCGGTGTCGGAACCTTGCCCATAGCCGACTGACGCTCAAACACGGTACGCATCAGGTTCATCGAGAACAGGTGTGCGTGGATCAGCATGTTCATGCCGTTCTTGTTCAGTGCTTCAGTCGTTTCAGCCGGAAGCGCACGCAGCTTTTCTTCGTTGACCATGCGGAAACCGCGATAAACGAACGGCGTATCGGGTGCGTCGCTGCGGGTGATTGCAATTTCGCCATCCATCAGGATGTCGAGCTTCTTGAGCTCGTCGAGAAACGCCTTGGTACGCTGACCGGCTTCTTCGAACTTCTTGCAGAATTCGAGAACGTCATTGGTGTAGGCGGTTGGATTGCCGTCTTCGAACAGGACATTGCCCTCATCGCGCTTGCTGACCACGCCAGCGGTCGGATCGAAACAAAGCGACATGTCATCGCTTTCTTTCTGAAGCTTGGCGAGGATGAACGGATAGCGGCGGACATAGGCCGGCACATAAACGCGGCTGATCAGTTTGCCGTCATCGCCGATGAACGTGTTCACGCCTTCGTTCAGACCCATCAGCGCGATCGGCAGCGGATTGTCGCCGGCGGTGAACACGATCGGGTAATCGCGCTGCGCATCGACGAACTCGTCAACCGTAAGCGGGATTGCGTGCGTGCTTGCGAGGAAATCGGCGTTTTCAAACGGACCGACTTTCCAGTCACCGTGGTCACGACTGTTAAGCGGAAGCAGGTCTTTGTAGAACAGCGGAAGTTGCGGCTGCGGCGCGCTGGCCATGGGAATTCTCCGGAAAATTATTGGAAAGCGTAATTGGTATGATGCCGGGCGGGTTGTCCCGCCACAACGTTCAACGGCGCGCTTTAGTCTCTCGTGCGCGTTGGCGCAAGCCATGCGCGGATCAAGCGTGGACGAGCTTCCCCGGATTGAGAATTCCCTGCGGATCAAGCGCCTGTTTCACGCTGCGCATCAGGGCGAGGGAGACGGGATCACCAAGCCTGCTCAGCTCTTCGACTTTCATCTGGCCAATACCATGCTCGGCGCTGATCGAGCCGCCCCATTGCGTGACCAGATTATAGACCCGCGCGCTGATTGCCTTGCCGGGGCCTTCCTCCCATTCACCCGGCGTGGAGTCTTCTGGTGCTAGAATATGAAAATGGACATTACCGTCGCCCAGATGCCCAAATGCGAGCCCGGTTGTGCCGGGAAAAGCTGTTTCAATATCGGGAATTGCTGCGAGGATGAACTCAGGCATTTTTTCAACCGGCACTGAAATGTCATGCTGCATCGCGGGCCCAAGCGCGCGCTCTGCGGCAGAAATCGAATCGCGCAGACGCCAGAAATCCTCGGCCTGCTGCTCGCTGGATGCAATCGCGGCATCATCAAG
>CALLQC010000074.1 GCA_938015255.1 uncultured Erythrobacter sp. | reverse complement strand
ATCCTTGATGCCCAGTTCGTTGATAAGATGGCCGCGCAAATCGCTTTCGCGCGTCTGATATTTCGAACGAAGCAGGTAATCAGGGTCAGAGATCTGCGGCACTGTGATGTCCGGCTTGATCCCGCCTTCCTGAACCGATTTACCCTTTGGCGTGTAGTAGCGCGCCGTGGTCAGCTTGAGTGCAGCGGTCCGCCCGAGCGGCAGGAGCGATTGCACCGATCCCTTGCCAAAGCTGCGCTCACCCATCACCAGCGCGCGGCGATGATCCTGCAGCGCACCGGCGACGATTTCTGAAGCGGACGCAGAACCCGCATCGATCAGTACGATGATCGGTACGCCTTCCGCCATATCGCCGCGAAACACCGTCTCTGCATCATACAGCAATGTTTCTCCGCGAGCGCGGCCGCGCTGCGAAACAATGCGGCCGTCATCGAGGAACAGGTCGGACAGAGCCACCGCCTCGTCAAGCGAACCGCCAGGGTTTGAACGCAGGTCGAGTACAAGGCCGCTCATCCGCCCAGTCGCCTCTTCCTGCAGTTTGGTCCAGGCTCGGAACACATCTGCTCCGACATCGGCGGAAAATTCATTAACCGAAATGTGGCCGATATTCCCGGCCTCAAGCTTATGCGTCACCGGCTCAAGCTCGATCACGCCGCGCGTCACATTCACATCGAAAGGCTCATCGCGGCCCGGACGGAAAATCGTCAACTGGATCGCGGTGCCCTCTTTGCCGCGCATCCGCGCGACCGCATCGTCCAGATCGCCGCCGTAGATCAGTTCGCCATCAAGATGCGTGATAAAATCGCCTGCCTTGATACCCATTTCATCGGCCGGGCTACCCTTGAACGGCGAGATGACCTTGACTGCCCCATCTTCCATAACAACGGAAAGGCCAAGCCCTGAATAGTTGCCGTCAATCATGGTGTTCAGGCGCTGGAGGTCGCTGCCGTCGAGGTATCCCGAATGGGGATCCAGCGCGCTCAGCATTCCATCAATCATGCCGCGTTCCAGCACTTCGTGATCGACAGGCTCCACATAATTTGCCTGGATCCGCTGATAGACCGCGAACACTTTCGAAAACTCGGCGCTCGAAGAGCGGTCGCCTTGCGCCATGACGGTGGTCGTCGTCGCCAAAACGGCTCCGGTGGCAATAAGCGCGGTGTTTTTCAGCAAAGCGGAAACTTTCATGGGCGTTCAAGGCTCCTTTCGAACACTTTCGTATAGAACGGCATGCCTTAACGCCAGATAACATCGACGAGTGGCGTTTGCCGTCCCGTAGCGGGGCATGGCGAGGTATGTTTGTTCATCCCGCCACCGGCGGCGAGGTGCTGGCAATCCGAAAATTAACCGAGATAATTCAGCGGGTTAACGGGCTTCCCGTCGCGGCGAAGTTCAATCGTTACAACAGGTTCGTCGCTTCCGGCCGCGCCCAAGGGGCTTCCGCCAATCAGCTCATCGCCGACAGCGACCGTCGCTCGTGCCAACCCGGTGACAAGGCTGGTCCAGCCGCCAGGATGTTCGATAATCACGATTCGGCCATAGCCGCGATAAGGACCAGAAAACGCCACCCTTCCCGAGGCCGGAGCCACAATTTGCGCACCGGGAGCCGGAGCCAATTCAAGCCCATTGCTGCGTAATCCGCTTGCCCGGATTTGCCCGAAGCCTGCAATCGTGCGTCCCTGTACCGGTAGCTGAAAACCACTTGGAGCCGCAGAGGCGACGGTCGGAGCCTCTGTCGGGGTAGGTGCTGGCGAACCAGCTGCACTGGCAGCAACGGCACCAAGGCCACGCGGACGCAGTACGGGGCCAGACAGTGCGGCGAGTTCGCGCCTTAAGGTTGCAGCCGCATCAATTTCTCCCATCAATCCGTCGAGATCGCGGGCCTCTTCGGCCAAGGCCAGCGCACGCTCACCTTCTCGCACGGCGTTGCTACGCGCGTCGCGGGATGCCAGCCTTTGGCGCGCTTCAAGCTGAGCCAGCTCGTCGCGCCGCGACTGAAGCGCCTCTTCGTTCTGGCGCAGCGACTCAAGTGCGCGCGCAGCTAGACGCTCCAGCCGCTCACCTTCTGCAAGCTCACCGCGCAGGCTCGCCGTGCGGTTGCGGATTTCTGGCACCGCGCTGTTCAATACGGCCCGGACATACACGAGATCTTTTAGCGATCCGGGTTGAAGCGCGGACAAGGTCAGAGGCCTGCGGGAACTGGTCTGCAATGCACCGGTCAGTCTAACCAGCGGTTCGCGGCGCTGCTCCAGACGGGCAGACAGCGAAGCGCGATCGGTTTGTGCAAGCGAAAAGCGTGCGCGCGCGGCCTGAATCTCGGCTTCCGACTGCTGGATCCGGGCTGCGAGAGCGGCAGCTTCGCGGGCGGTTTTCTCTGCAGCTTCGGTTGCCGCTTCAGCCTGCTGCGCCAGTGAAGCCGCCCGCGTCTCGGCAGCTTGACTTGCCTCGGTTGCCCGCTCCAATTGTGCCTGCGCTTCATCGGGCTCGAGCAATCCGACATCGCGTTGGGCGATGCCCATGGGCACAAACGCACCCAGCGCGAATATGCCCGCGCCGCAGATCATAGCAATCGAGGCCTGCCGCTTCATGCGCCTACCCTGCCCGATGATAGGGGTGACCTGCAAGGATCGCCGCCGCGCGGTAAAGCTGCTCCATCAGCATCGCCCGCGCAAGAAGGTGCGGCCACGTGGCAGGTCCAAACGCCAGAAGGAGATCGGCTTCGGCGCGTTCTGCATCGGAGTGGCCGTCTGCTGCGCCGAGTTGAAAACGACATTCGCGAATACCGCTATCGCGCCAGCGCCCGAGGGTATGGGCAAACTTTTCCGAAGAAAGCGCTGTTCCGCGTTCGTCGAGCAAGACTGTCTTGTACGGAGTCAGGGGCTCCGGAAATCTGCCGCCGGTTTCAGGCAGTTCGGTCAGCTTTACAGGCCAGATCAGCCGCTTTTCATACCGTGCGACCAGCTCCGCTTCGGGTGACCGTGCGATTTTCCCGCGAGCGATGACGTGAAGAAGAATGGTTCTTACCCCAGGAATGGCGCTTCAGATAACGCCGGGCGACCCTAAGCAGGCCGCTGCTAATCTTTACGCACTGCCCGCTGCTTTTTCAGCGCCTTCGAATGACCACATGCGCTCTAGATTGTAAAAGCTGCGCACTTCGGGGCGGAACAAATGAACGACGACATCGCCTGCGTCGATCAGTACCCAGTCAGCCTGCGGCAGACCTTCGATGCGTGCAGGACCAAAACCGGCCTTCTTCACCTCTTCGGCGAGCTTTTGGGCGATTGAAGCGACCTGACGCGTCGAGCGACCGCTGGCGATCACCATGTGATCTGCGATCGAGCTTTTCCCGTCTAGCGGGATCGATACGATCTCCTGAGCCTGATCGTCGTCCAATTGTTTGAGAACGAGGTCGTGCAGGTCGGTAGGTTTCATCTTAGCGGCGGTCATGATTTGTGCGGTTCTCGAAGCTCCGGATGTGTCCGAAGCGGTTTGTGCCTGTGTCATAGGCAAACATAAGTCTCCATGTGTTCGGGGTAAAATGGGGTGCAGGCTGCCGGTTGGCAAGGCGGACGATCGAAACGCTTGATATGCGCCTCATGCAGGTTTCGCCTTGTCGATGAGCCGACGTGTCAGGTGGTCGCGAACTTTGGCTCCGGTGTATTGCGCAGCCCAATCTTCATTGTCACGGCGGATTGCCGTTGCTGAACGCGGATCAGGATCGAAACGCAAAAACACCAGTGCCGGTGCGCTCCTTCGCCCCTTTTTGCGAAAGCTGGCAGCAGTTACCCGATAGCGCCTGAGCCAGGCCATGGCGGGGCTCGCCAAAGCATCCGCGTTATAGCCGGGGCGAGCGATCACCGCAATCGGCATTATTCTGGCAATCGTTCGCCAGTGCTTCCAGCGGTGAAACTGGGCGAGATTGTCAGAACCCATCAGCCACACAAAATCGCGCTTGGGATAGCGCCGTTGGACGGCGCGGAGGGTATCGACGGTAAATCGGGTGCCGAGTTGCGTTTCTATGGCGGTCGCTATGATGCGCGCGCGCCTGGCCTGAACCTGTGCTGACTTAACGCGGGCCTGAAGAGGTGCCATCCCCGCCTTTGGCTTCAATGGATTGCCCGGCGATACCAGCCACCAGACTTCATCCAGACCCAGCGCATCCATTGTAAAGCGCGTTACCCGCCGGTGCCCGCCATGGGCCGGATTGAAACTGCCGCCGAGAAGTCCGGTAAAAGTCAGATACCGCTCCTTTATGGTCGTGCCTGGCCGGTGCCGCGCACCAGCCATTTGTAGGTCGTAAGTCCTTCGAGCGCGACTGGTCCGCGCGCATGCAGCCGCCCGGTCGCAATTCCGATCTCCGCGCCTAGGCCGAATTCCCCGCCATCGGCAAATTGCGATGACGCATTGTGCATTACGATCGCACTGTCGACAGCGGTGAAGAAGCATTCTGCCGCCGCATCGTCTGCCGTCACAATGGCATCGGTGTGCCCTGATGAATGGCGTTCGATATGCGCCAAGGCAGCGTCCATTCCATCCACCAACGCGACTGACAGCACCGCGTCGAGATACTCCGTATCCCAATCATCGCTGCCGGCAGGAATAACACGGTCGTCCAGCGCAGCCACGCGCACGTCACCGCGCAGCTCCACACCGGCATCGACCAAATGTCCGACCAAGCCTTTGGCATCGCCAAAGCCTGCGTCAATCAGCAGGGTTTCCATGGCCCCGCAAATGCCGGGCCGCCGCATTTTAGCGTTGAGCGCGATATCTTGCGCCATCTGAGGGTCGGCGGCGCGATGCACATAGGTGTGATTGACCCCATCAAGATGCGCCAGAACAGGCACGCGGGCATCGTTTTGTACACGCTCGACGAGGCCCTTGCCTCCGCGCGGAACGATCATGTCAATCAGACCAGCCGCCCTCAGCATGGCGCCCACCGCCGCGCGGTCTTGTGTCGGAACGATCTGCACCGCGGCAGCGGGCACCCCGCCCTTTTCCAGTCCTTGTTGAAATGCCGCCAATATCGCCCTGTTCGAATGCGATGCCTCGCTTCCCCCGCGCAGCAACGCTGCGTTGCCGGACCTGATGCAGAGAGAGGCAGCATCAGCCGTAACGTTGGGCCGGCTCTCGTAAATTATGCCGATTGTCCCGATGGGGACGCGAACCCGGCTCAGCCTGAGGCCGTTGGGCCGTTCGCTTTCGCTGATAATTTCACCGACCGGATCGGGTAAATCCGCCACCGACTCAACAGCTGACGCCACGCCTTCAAGCCGCTCATTATCGAGCCTGAGCCGGTCAAGCAGAGCACCAGACAATCCGTTCTCTTCAGCGGCCGCCAGATCATTGGCATTCGCAGCCATGATCCCGGCGCTGTCTGCACGCAATTGCCGGGCAACAAAACGTAGCGCATCGGCACGCTGCTGGCTCGGCATGGCGGCGAGTCCGCGCTGCGCCTGGCGGGCCCCGGTCGCGAGGTCGGCAATAAGCGTTTCGGCATTCATGGCCAGTGGAGCGTTTTGGGTGGGTGTCGTATTCATCGTCTAAGCCTTCACAGCAGGCAATCGCACGTCCTGCACGAGGGGAAAAGAGCGAATTCGGCGGAAGGTCGCGAATCGGATAGGGGTGACGTCAATTCATTGCGCGATTGGGACGGGAGAACGCCGAACAACGCGTTTCGAAGCACGAATTTACATAGATTTTGCGAAAATGAACGACTCGTCGCGAATCTCAATCGGTTCAACCTAAGGGTTAACAGAGCGATTCGACCGCGCGGTCAGGCCTTGTTAGCTCATTGCTAGGGATCGATAAAAAATATATCCGGGGTCGACTTGTCCAATTCTAATTTGAAAAAACCGTGGGGTGAACGGCTGCGAGAGTGGTTCCCCGATCGCGAGTTCTTCATGCGCTCCCAGGGTCAGGTGCGCTTTATCAAAATTTCGTCACGGTTGCAGATGGCTGGCGCTGGTGCGGTCACGGCGCTTGCGCTGATCTGGGGCAGTTCCATGGGCGTTATGGCCTGGAACAAGTATCAGGCAGAGGCCGATCTCGCATCCTTCCAGGACGAAAAAGCGCGCATTGCCAGCACCAAAGAACGCTTGGACGCTTATGGCAACGACCTTGACGGGGTCGTAGACGATCTGGCGGCGCGACAGGAATTTCTGGAAGAAATGGCCCGGATGCTTCCGGAAGACATTCGTGACACGGGCACCAACGTGACCGATTCCAGCGCGGAAACAGCCGAAACAATCAATAAAGTCAGCGAGTTCATCCCGCAGGCCCGCGGCCTTGCGGAGATCGAGGCGCGCCAGCTCGCGCTGGTCGAGCGACTCACGCTGTTTGCTGATGATCGCGCGCGCCGCGCCGAGCTGGCCTTGCGCAAGCTACAGCTTGACCCGCGCGCGATGGCTCGCAATGTCGAGCAGCAATCTGGCGTCGGTGGTCCTCTGGAAATCCTTGCCACATCAACCGATGGAACGATCGATCCACGATTCGAGCGTCTCGGCCTTAGCCTCGCACGGATGAATGCGCTTGAGCGCGCGCTCGAAGGTGTCCCGCAGGTCGTGCCGGCAAGCGTGACAAAAATCAGTTCCAGCTTCGGTTTCCGCCGCGATCCGTTCACTCGCCGGGGAGCTATGCATAACGGCATCGATTTCAAAGGCGCGTATGGGTCGCCCATCTTTGCTGCCGCTGCTGGCGAAGTCACCTTCGCCGGCTGGAAAGGCGGTTATGGCAAGACAATAGAAATCACTCATGAAAATGGCCTGATGACGCGTTACGCGCACATGTCGCGGCTTGACGTAAAGCCGGGTCAGGCTGTCGAAGCGGGTGCGACGCTTGGAGGGCTAGGCTCTACCGGTCGTTCAACAGGCCCGCACCTGCATTTTGAAGTCCGTATCAATGACCGCGCGATCAATCCGCGCCCGTTCCTGGAGACTGCTCCCGATGTTCTCAAAGAAGTCCGCGGAACCGGAGAGGTCCGCACCACCACCACCCCCTCGGCCAGCGAGTAAATCATCCATGGGTTCCGGCAATTCCACATTTTCCGTCATCGGGTCCGACATTCGCATCAAGGGCGACATCACCGCCTCCGCCGATCTTCACGTCGACGGTACGATTGAGGGCGATATCAAATGCGCCTCGCTGGTGCAGGGTGAAAGCAGCCAGGTTACTGGCGGTGTGATGGCAGACAGCGCACGATTGGCAGGCCGGGTTACCGGATCGATTACAGCCAAAGAGCTTGTGATACTGAAAAGCGCGAAGATCGAAGGCGATGTGCATTATGACGCGCTGACGATTGAGCAGGGTGCTCAGGTCGATGGACGATTTGCCCCCAATGCACGGCGGGACGCATCTAAACCCGCAGTATCATCTCCGAAACCCGCTGCAGGGGCGGATCAGACCGAACTCAAGATCGCAACCTGAGCAAAAGCTCTCGTGAGATCCGAACGCCGCGAGCCGATGGGTTTCGCGGCGTTTCTGATTGCAATTCACAAGACCTCGGCGCGTAGAGCCTTGCGGTCGAGCTTGCCGATAATCGTCTTGGGCAGTTCGTCGCGGATCACAACCTTATCAACCCGCTCATGCTTGCCGATGCGATCATTGAGCCACCCCTTAAGGGCGTCCGCACCAATGTCGGTGTCAGATTCCAAAGTGATATACGCTCTTGGAAGTTCGCCGAGGTAATCGTCCGGCACGCCGATAACGAGCGCTTCCTTTACAGCTTCGTGCTTCAGGATCGCGTCTTCGACCACGCTCGGAAAGACCTTGAAGCCGCCGACTGCTATCATATCCTTGATCCGGTCGACGATTGCGAGAAACCCGTCATCATCCATTTCGGCAACGTCACCCGTGCGTAGATAACGTTTTCCGTCGCGTTCGACGAATACATCTGCGTCCGTTTCAGGCCTGTTCCAATAGCCGCGCATGATTTGGGGTCCGTGCACGGCGAGCTCCCCCGGCTCACCTTCGGGGGCGAGCCGCGCAGGATCTTCCTTATCGAGCAGAATGATTTCGGTTCCGGCCACAAGCTGACCGATTGTGCCTTTTTTGCGCGTTCCCTCATACGGATTGACCGATACAACGCCGGAACTTTCCGTCAGACCATAACCCTCGACCACGCGCACACCAGTGGCTTCCTCGAACCTGGCGTGGACCTGCGCAGGCATCGGCGCCCCACCAGAAATGCAGACTTTCAGTGAGGAAAGATCAGTCTTGGCCAGATCCGGATGATCGAGCAAAGCCTGAAACATGGTCGGCACACCGGGAAAGCCCGTCGCCTTGTGCCTGGCAATTGTCTTGAGAACCTGCGCCGCTTCGAACCGCGGGACCATGGCGATGGAGGCACCAGTGGCGACAGCATGGTTGAGCAGGGCAGTGTTGGCGAAAACATGGAAGAACGGCAAAGCACCCATGAAAACCTCTGCCCGGGGATTTCCGAAAGGGTTGATCGCCGCGACCTGCTGAGCATTCATGGTGAGCTGACTATGGCCCAGCATCGCTCCCTTGGGCCTTCCGGTCGTCCCGCCCGTGTATTGAAGCAGCGCGAGGTCTTCTGCCGCAACCACGGGCAGCGCCGGTGCGCTGTCCTTTGCAAGACAATCACTCCAGCGAATGATGGTGTCATCATATGCGACCGAGGCGATCTGGTTGCGCTTAAACAGCTTTAGAGCGGTCCCCTTCAGCCATGGCAGCATATCCGAAAGACGGCCAACGACCAGCCCTTCCAGATCTGAGCACTCGAGCACCTTTGTAGCGGCGTTGTACAATTCGGGCACATCGAGCGTTATGAGATATTTGGTGCCGCTATCGCCGACCTGCCAGGCCAGTTCCTCTGCCGTGTAAAGCGGCGAGAAGTTCACGACAACTGCGCCCGCCATCATCGCACCATAATAGGCAGACGCGTAGATTGGCACATTTGGCAGGAACAGGCCGATACGGTCACCCTGCTCGATACCGCGGCTCGCCAGCCCATGTGCAAAACACTGCGCGTCACGATGGATTTCTCCGTACGTGTAAGTGCGCCCGAGGAAGTGCAAAAACGGTGCATCCGGATTATGCGCCACGGTTCTTTCGAGCATGGCGGGCAAGCTCATAAGAGAAAACCGCGTCTCCCACGGAGTCGGATGGTGATACGGGGCTTTACTAACACTCATGTCAGTAAGCATGGCCGATCGACACGGCGGACACAAGCAAAACCAGCCCGCAAAGCGCGTTGGCCGTGCGGTTTTTTAAGTTCCGTAAGTGCACGCTGATCTTACGCGCGCAACAACGGTTCGGATATCAGCTGTTGCCTGGCTCTTGGTCCTGTTCAGACGGAGCATCGGCAGCGTCGCCGGCACCATCTTCAATTTCACTCGGGGCAGGCGTAGACGCGGCGAAAGCCTCATTCGGTTCCACAGCGACGCCGTTTTCCTCTGCCTCGCGCTTGGCTGCGAGCCATGCCTCGGCTTCGGCTTCCTGAGCGGCTTCTGCTGCTGCCTTCACATTTGCGTCGCGTTCAGCACGCAATTCCTCGATCAGCTTGTCCTTGTCGCTGCGCGCATCGACCTCGACAGTGGCTTCCGCATCATCCGTTATCCCTGCACGCTTGGCGGCTTTGGCCACAACAGCATCCAGTTCGCGCTGCGAACACAGGCCCAGGGTCACAGGATCTTTCGGCTGGATATTCTGGATATTCCAGTGGGTCCGCTCCCGGATGGCGCCGATCGTGTTGCGTGTGGTCCCGATCAATTTGGAGATCTGGGCATCCGAAACCTCAGGATGACTGCGCAGGATCCAGGCGATACCATCCGGCTTGTCCTGACGTTTTGAAACTGGCGTGTAGCGCGGGCCCTTGGTCCGGGTGACCTCTACCGGCGCCTTGTGCATTTTCAGGCTATATTCGGCGTCTTCTTCGCCGGTCTTGATTTCCTGAAGGGTCAGCTCACCAGCATGGACCGGATCGCGTCCGGTGTATTTGCTGCCCGCAAGGTCATCAGCCATCGCCTGAACTTCGAGAATGTGAAGCCCGCAAAATTCCGCGATCTGCTCAAACGAGAGACCCGTGTGGTCAACCAGCCAGGTGGCCGTTGCGTGTGGCATCAGCGGAGTGGGCTGAGTGGTGGCCTTGGCCATGAAAATCTCCGTAAAAATGTAAAGAGCCGCCCCTTGCGGAGCGGCCGTTGCTGCACGGTAGATAGGGTAAAGGGCTTAAGTCGGCAAGCTGAAAGAAACCTACGCGAGCATCCGTCCGCTATTCCATCGCGATAAACCCGTCGATGGACGGAACACGTTCAAGCCAACGGCGGATTTCAGGATAGGATTGCAGGTCAAACCCGCCTTCATCTGCAACCGCAGTATAGGCGTAAAGAGCTATATCGGCGAGCGATGGGCCGTCACCGGCGAACCAGTCATGGCTCTTTAGGTGCGCATTCATGGTCGAGAGCGCATCCTGCCCTGCGATCCGTTTGGCCATCATCTGATCGCGCTGCTGATCGCTTAAATTTTTCACACCCACAAACCGGCACCAGAATCGCAACGTCGCGATGTTGGGTTCGTGGCTGTACTGTTCGAAGAACATCCATCGCAGCATCTGCGCCCTCTCAAAACGGGCCTCTGGCACCAGCATGGTGTCTTCAGCGAGATACCAGCACGCAGCATTGCTTTCGGGCAGGAAACGATTGCCGATCTGCAAAACGGGAATCCTGCCATGGGCGTTGATGGTTTGGGTAAATTCCGCAGTGCGGGTTTCGCCTTTCAGAATGTCGTATTGCCGCGATTCAATCGCCATGCCGAGAATGGCGGCGGTCAATTTGATCTTGTAGCAATTGCCGCTTCGCGGGTCCTCATGCAAAATCAAAGTCTCAGACATCGCCGATCTCCAGTACGATCTTACCGATGTGCTCGCCCGCTTCCATACGCGCATGGGCAGCAGCGGCGTCCGCCAACGCAAAGGTCTGGTCCATCACGGGAGCCAGCTCGCCGGAAGTGAATAGCGGCCACGCATTTACGGCAATTTCATCCGCCAAGGCCGCCTTGAACGCATCAGAGCGCGGGCGCAGGGTTGATCCGGTCAGTGTCAAGCGCCGCATCATCACCATCGGCATGAACAGCTCCGCTTTCGCCCCGCCCAACACCGCGATTGTCACATGGCGACCGTCTTCGGCGAGACATTGCAGGTTGCGCGGCACATAGTCACCGGAAACCATGTCCAGCACCACGTTGACGCCTTCTCCGTCGGTATGATCTTTCACCGCCGTAACGAAATCCTGCTCTTTGTAGTTGATCGCAAGGTCCGCTCCGATTGTGCGCGCAGCCTCGCATTTTGCCGCATCGCCGCAAGTTACAATCACTTCGATATCAAATGCCTTGGCGAGCATGATCGCCATCGTGCCGATGCCCGATGTTCCTCCATGTACCAAAAGCCGCTCACCGTCCCGCGCCATCCCGCGCTCGAACACATTGTGCCAGACGGTGAACAATGTTTCCGGAAGCGCGGCGGCAGATTTCAGGTTCATGCCTGCGGGTACGGGTAGACAATGCTTCCATGGTGCTGTGCAATATTCGGCATATCCGCCACCCGGTGTCAAAGCGGCAACATGCTGACCAATCAATTCGGCAGGCACATCATCGCCGACCGCGACAACCTTGCCAGCAACTTCGAGCCCGAGGATGGGTGAGGCTCCTGGAGGTGCGGGATAATGGCCCGCGCGCTGGATGCAATCGGGTCGGTTGACCCCGGCAAACGAAACCTTGATCAACACGTCCTGCGCATTGCACTGCGGCACATTCACATGCTCCGCAATGAGCACATCCGGCGCGCCAGGCTGCGTAAATCCGATCGCCATCATCTGTGATGGAATGCCTTTATCAGCCATCGACTGTGCCCCGCTTGCCCCACTTTGATTTCAATGGGGGCAAATAGACGCGTGACAGATTGACAGCAAGACGGTTCGCACAGATGTTCGTCGCATATGGATGAAGGCGATCTCCCCCGCCAAAAAGGCGACGCCGCCAGCAAGCTCGCAGGCGAAGACCTCTCACCCTATTCGCAGGACGAACTTGGCGAACGGATCGACCTGCTCGAGGCGGAAATTGCGAGGGTGAAAGCGCACCGCGACAAAGCAGCAGCACACAAGGCCGCAGCAGATGCCCTGTTTGGCGGAAAATCGTGAAGGTCCTGCGCGGCTCCACCAGTACAGATTCGCAATCTTATGCAATCGTCCCATATGTAGTGAAAGACGAGTTTACCCTAAGCCTTAGCCACCTCTCTCCTTCCTTCTGCTAGAGTCCCCGACATGCCAAGTTTTGCCCAAAATCTCGAACGCACCCTCCACAACGCTCTCGGCAATGCATCCGAGCGGCGGCACGAATATGCGACGCTCGAACATCTCTTGCTCGCATTGATCGATGATGAGGACGCGGCGCAGGTAATGGCGGCTTGCGGGGTGGATCTGGCCGAGCTGGGCGAAGTGGTGAAGCAGTATCTTGATCAGGAATATCAAAGCCTCAAAACTGAAGAAGATGCCGATCCGCAGCCCACTGCCGGTTTTCAGCGGGTTATCCAGCGCGCGATTCTTCACGTTCAATCCTCGGGCAAAGATACTGTAACTGGCGCAAACGTGCTGGTTGCACTTTTCTCGGAACGTGATTCGTATGCGGTCTACTTCCTGCAACAGCAGGATATGAGCCGTCTGGATGCAGTGAGCTATATCAGCCACGGAATTGGCAAAGGCGGCCGCCAGATCGAATCAAAACAGCCGACCGGCGCAGAAGAGGGCGCAGGCGAAACTGCCGAGGCCGCGAAAGAGGGTGGCTCTAAAAAGGAAACCGCACTCGATCAGTTTACAGTCAATCTCAACAAGAAAGCTGAAGATGGCAAAGTCGATCCTCTGATCGGCCGCGGACCCGAAGTTGACCGCACCGTGCAGATCCTTTGCCGCCGATCCAAGAACAACCCCCTGTATGTTGGCGATCCTGGCGTTGGGAAAACTGCGATTGCAGAAGGTCTCGCGCGCAAAATCGTTGAGGGCGATGTGCCTGAAGTGCTTTTGGAAGCTGTGATCTACTCGCTTGATATGGGCGCATTGCTGGCCGGCACGCGCTATCGCGGCGATTTCGAAGAGCGCCTCAAGCAGGTCGTTTCCGAACTGGAAGGGATGCCCCATGCCGTTCTCTTCATAGACGAGATCCACACGGTGATTGGTGCCGGGGCAACCAGCGGCGGAGCGATGGACGCCTCCAATCTGTTGAAGCCAGCCCTGTCAGGCGGAACGATCCGCTGCATCGGTTCGACCACCTATAAGGAATTCCGCAATCACTTTGAAAAGGACCGCGCCCTGCTGCGCCGGTTCCAGAAAATTGATGTGAACGAGCCGACAATCGAAGACACGGTGAAGATCCTCAAAGGGCTGCGCAGCGCGTTTGAAGAACACCACAACGTCAAATACACGCCTGACGCGCTGAAAACCGCAGTCGAGCTCTCGGCCCGTTACATCAATGATCGCAAACTGCCGGACAAAGCGATCGATGTGATCGACGAGGTTGGCGCGATGCAGATGCTGGTTCCGCCCAGTCGCCGCAAGAAGAAGATCACCGCCAAGGAAATCGAGCAGGTGATTGCAACCATGGCGCGCATCCCGCCGAAATCGGTTTCGAAGGACGACAAGAAGGCGCTTGAAAACCTGTCGCGCGACCTGAAACATGTCGTGTTCGGTCAGGATGAGGCAATCACACGTCTCTCGACCGCGATGAAGCTTAGCCGTGCTGGCTTGCGCGATCCGGACAAGCCAATTGGTTCGTTCCTGTTCTCCGGCCCAACCGGTGTCGGCAAGACCGAGGTTGCCCGCCAGCTCGCCTCGATCATGGGAATCGAGCTCAAGCGTTTCGACATGTCTGAATATATGGAGCGTCACTCGGTCAGCCGGCTTATCGGTGCGCCTCCGGGCTATGTTGGTTACGATCAGGGCGGTCTTTTAACCGATGCGGTTGATCAAAATCCGCATTGCGTGCTGCTGCTCGACGAAATCGAGAAAGCGCACCCGGACTTGTTCAACATCCTGCTGCAGGTGATGGATAATGGCCGCCTGACCGACCATCACGGCAAGACAGTTGATTTCCGTAACGTTGTGCTGATCATGACCACGAATGCAGGCGCATCGGATATGGCGCGTCAGGGCATCGGCTTTGGCGATGTGTCAAAGGAGGATGCCGGATCCGAAGCGGTGAAGAAGATGTTCACACCGGAATTCCGCAACCGTCTGGATGCAATCGTTCCGTTTGCCTATCTCGGCAAAAGCACGGTGGCCCGCGTGGTCGACAAGTTCATCCTCGAGCTTGAACTACAATTGGCCGAGCAGAATGTTCATATCCAGTTCGACAGCGACGCCCGCGACTGGCTGGCAGACAAGGGCTATGACAAGCTCTATGGCGCGCGACCGATGGGCCGCTTGATCCAGGACAAGATCAAACAGCCACTTGCCGAGGAATTGTTGTTCGGCAAGCTCGCCGACGGCGGCGAGGTTCATGTGACTGTTAAAGACGGCAAGCCAAGTTTTGAACTGACGCCCGCACCGCCCAAGACAAAGCCAAAGCGGCGGCCACCCGCAAAAAAGAAACCGGCCGCGAAGAAAGCCGCGCCAAAGAGTGACGGTGATACAAATTCTGAGTCTTCAGGCAGCGACAAAGAAGGCTGAGTTTTCAATGGCGCAGCCCCACTCAGTGAATGAGGGGGTGGCCACCTCGCCTGATATGTGATTGATCAGCCCCCAAGTTAAATCTTGGGGGCTTTTCTTATGCGTATCCGTGCCAGTCTCACAGCAATCGCCGCGGCAATTGGTATTGCCAGTCCGCTCGCAGCTGACGACCATGAAACGATCTCGACAGATGAAGCTGCGCCGTCCAGGCACTTTACCGGCGCGGATCTCTTCGGCCTTTCCGTGGGCACGGATCCGCAGATCAGCCCCGACGGGTCGAAAGTTGCTTATGTGCGCGCCACCAATGACATCATGACCGACAGTGCCGTGCGGTCAATCTGGTTGATCGATGTGGCGAGCGGGGAAGAAACCCCGCTGGTGACAGGCAAAGGGGTGCATGTGAGCCCGCGGTGGTCGCCCGATGGCAAGCGACTTGCCTATATCTCGACCCAAAGCGGTGATGGACCCGAACTTCATGTGCGCTGGATGAACACCGGCGTAAGCGCGAACATCACAGCCCTGCCCGAAGCGCCCGGTGCGATAAGCTGGTCACCCGATGGATCGCAGCTGGCCTTTACTGCGCGGGTTGTGGGCAAACCACTGGTCCTCGGCAGCCCGCCACCAAAACCCGAAGGCGCAGAATGGGGCAAGCCACTGCAAGTGATCGACAAGGTCATCTACCGCAATGATGGCGGGGGGTATGTAAAGCCGGGCACCATGCAATTGTTCGTGGTGGATGCGCGCGGGGGTGCGCCGCGCCAGCTGACGTTTGGTGAATATTCGAATGGCGGCCAGGTTGAATGGTCGCGAGATGGATCAAAGCTTTATTTCAGCGCCAATCGCCGGGCCGACTGGGAGCTGGAACCACTTGGCAGCGAGCTTTATGCGCTCGATATTGCAAGCGGTGAGATTACTGCTCTCACTGACCGTGCAGGGCCCGACTATGGAGCGCAGATTTCCCCCGATGGCAGGCAGATTGCCTATCTCGGCTATGACGATGTGGGGAACGCATTCGACCAGACCAATCTGTATGTCATGAACTCCGACGGCAGCAACGCGCGGCAACTTGCGGCCGGACTCGATCGCGGTTTTGACGCCATCGAATGGACGAATGCCGGCCTATTTGCGAGCTATGAAGATGATGGAGCTCACCGGGTTGCCAAAATATCATTGCAGGGTGGCGCCTCCCCGCTTTCGGCCAAGGTCGGAAGCCCGTATTACGCCCTCCCCTATGTCGGTGGGCAATGGTCGGTGGCAGACAGCGGTACACTGGCCTTCACCACAGCAAGCGCGCTGCGCCCTCCCGAAATCGGGATTACTACCCGCCGCGGTGCTCGCACGCTCACAGCGCTTAACGATGTGAAACTAGCAGGCAAACAGCTCGGTCAGACGCGCTCAATAACCGTGACGGCACCCGATGGGACAGTGATCCCGTCATGGATCATGCTGCCGCCTGGTTACGAGGAGGGCACGCGCGTTCCCACCATTCTGGAAATGCACGGCGGGCCTTACGCATCCTATGGCGCCGAATTTTCAAGCGATTACCAGATGTATGGCGCTGCCGGTTACGCCGTGCTGTTCACCAATCCGGGCGGGTCGACGGGTTACGGCGAGGTTTTCGCAGACAGGATTGAGGACAATTATCCAATCAGCAATTTCGATGAATTGATGGCGGCGGTGGATGCCGCTGTGGCCCAAGGCTTTTCTGATCCGGAAAACCTGTTTGTTACCGGAGGGTCGGGAGGGGGCATACTCACCGCCTGGGTGGTCGGCAAAACGGACCGGTTCAAGGCTGCAGCTGCGCACAAGCCTGTGATCAACTGGGTAAGCCAGGCACTGATGGCCGATGGCACACCGTTTTTCGGGCGTTATTGGTTGGGAGCGATGCCGTGGGAGAACCCGGAGCATTATTGGGAGCGCGGTCCGCTCAGCAATATGGCCAATGTTACCACACCAACGCTGGTTCTGGTCGGCGCCGAGGACTACCGAACACCGCGCAGCGAGGCTGAACAATTCTATGGCGCGCTCAAACTTGTCGGGGTGGATACGGCCCTCGTCATCACTCCAGATTCGAGCCACAACAATTTGACCCAGTCACCAAGCCAGCAGGCTGCCCGTACAAACAGCGTGATCGCCTGGTTCGACAAATACCGCACTGACAGGTCCGACAGCGAGTAACCGGAACAGATCGGGGCGCGGCGGCTTAAACCTTTATGAGCGCCCCCTTTTCCTGGATCCGTCCCGAACCGTGGGGCGTGCATATTGTCCCCGCCGATGTTTGGATCGATCCCGGCCGCGCAGTGGACCGTGCGCTCGTTACCCATGGCCACGCCGATCACGCTCGCGGAGGCCATGGGGAAACCTATGCCACGCCGGAAACTCTTGCGATCATGAAACTGCGATACCGCACTGGCGCGCAAGATGAAAACGGCGATATACCAACCAGGGCCATTCCGGTCGGGTATGGCGAGACCATACGCCTATCTGGCGGTGTCGATGCCACGTATATCCCGGCAGGGCACGTTCTAGGCAGCGCGCAGATCCTGTTGGAACATGCGGGCGAGCGTGTGATCATCACCGGCGATTACAAACGCCGTCCCGATCCTACCTGTGAACCGTTCAAAGTTGCGCCGTGCGACATTTTCATAACCGAGGCGACTTTCGGCCTGCCTGTCTTCACGCATCCTCCGATAGAGGATGAGATGGCAAAGCTGTTGAAAGCACGCTCGGACAATCGTGATGGCAGCGTGCTTGTCGGCGCCTATGCGCTTGGCAAGGCCCAACGTGTCATAGCGGAGCTGCGTGCGGCGGGGCACAGCGATCCGATCTACCTCCACGGCGCTATGGAGAAAATGTGCCGTCTTTACGAGGAACACGGTGTAAAACTGGGAACGCTGCGTCTCGTCGCTGATCATGCCAAAGATGATATGCGCGGCGCAATTGTTATCGCCCCACCTTCAGCGCTCAATGATCGCTGGTCACGCCGCCTCCCCGATCCGATCACCGCCATGGCGAGCGGGTGGATGCGGATTCGCGGGCGCGCACGGCAGCGCGGCGTTGAATTGCCCCTGATTATTTCAGACCATGCCGATTGGGACGAGCTTACGCAGACAATCGATGAAGTTGATCCGCAGGAAGTGTGGGTCACGCATGGCCGTGAGGAAGCTTTGCTGCGCTGGTGTGAAATGGGCCAGCGTAAGGCCCGCGCGCTGGCTCTGGTCGGGAGAGAGGAAGAGGGCGAGTGATGGAGAAATTCGCCAAACTTCTTGATACCCTCGTCTACACCACCAGCCGAAACCGCAAACTGGCGCTGATCGCGGAGTATTTGCGAGATACACCCGATCCCGACCGGGGATGGGCATTGGCCGCATTGACTGGGGAACTCGATTTTCCAGCGGTGAAATCTTCCACCTTCCGCAACCTGATGAAAGATCGGGTTGACCCCGTGCTTTGGACATTGAGCCGCGATTTCGTCGGTGACACGGCCGAAACGGCGAGCCTGTTGTGGCCCGAGCCCGACAAAATCGAAGCTCGTCCGCCCAGCGTCTCGCAAGCGGTAGAGCGACTTCGCGCGCTTAACCGAAGCACCGCGCCGAAAGAGCTTCCCATGTTGCTCGATCAGCTGGATGCAAACGGTCGGTTCGCGCTGATCAAACTGGCAACAGGCGGAATGCGGATCGGTGTGTCCGCGCGGCTCGCCAAAACAGCTTTTGCCAAGGCGTTTGATGTTTCAGTCGAGGAAGTTGAGGAATATTGGCACGCGTTGGAGGCGCCCTATCCCGAACTCTTCGCATGGGGAGCGGAAGGAGCTGGACCGCCCGATGTCACCAACCTGCCGCGCTTTCGCCCCTTTATGCTCGCGCACCCGCTGGAAGATGCACAAGTCGATCTAAGAGACTACGCCGCCGAATGGAAATGGGACGGGATCCGCGTGCAACTCGTTCGAGTGAATGGAGAGACGCGGCTATATTCGCGCAGCGGCGATGATATATCGGCGACCTTTCCAGAA
>CALLQC010000073.1 GCA_938015255.1 uncultured Erythrobacter sp. | reverse complement strand
GCTTCCCGAATAGCCGAAATCGGCGCGCATACCCTGCGCAGCAAGGATGGAAGCACCATGCGCTATCGAACCGGACAGAGCGACCAGCCCGTCGAACCACTCACGGATTTCCTGCATTAGTGCGAACGGCGAGAGCGTGCCAGCATGACCTCCGGCCCCGGCCGCAACCGGGATAAGCCCGTCTGCACCTTTCTCGATTGCCTTGCGTGCGAAGCGGTTGTTGATCACATCATGCATGGTGATTCCACCCCAATTGCGAACGGCATCGAAGATCTCCGTGCGTGCGCCGAGAGAGGTGATGACCATGGGAACTTGCCATTTCTCGCAAGTTGCCATGTCGGCCATCACGCGGTCGTTCGACTTATGAACGATCTGGTTTACCGCGAATGGGGCTGCGGGCTTGTCCGGATTTTCGCGGTTGTGCTTGGCCAGCTCTTCAGTGATCTGATGAAGCCATTCATCAAGCAGCGTTTGCGGGCGCGCATTCAGCGCGGGAAAGCTGCCGATAATGCCTGCCTTGCACTGCGCAATCACCAGCTCTGGACCGGACACGATGAACAGCGGCGATCCGATCAGCGGCAGGCGAAGGCGATCAAAGGGGGCGGGAAGCGGCATTGCGGGTCTCTCCTGAAGATGTGCGAGCGCGTTAAGTTGCAAAACGCAATCAAGCAAGCACCTCTTCAATGCGGTAGAACCGCGCAGCGTTCCCGGCATAAAGCGAAGCCTTTTCATCGGCGCTCGCACCAGCAGTGATCCGTTTGAACGCATTCCACAGCACCGGATAAGTCGCACCCCAGCGATCAACCGGGTAATTGCTTTCAAACATCGCGCGTGTTGAACCGAAAGCCTCGATGCAGGTTTCGATGTAGGGCTTCCATAGCCGCGCAAGCTCTTGCGATCCGAGGCCAGCCGCCGGACCTTGATCGGGCAGGGCACAGTTGTGCATGGCCAGCCCGCCAAGCTTCACCATCACATTGGCGCATTTGCCGAGCTCGATGATGTTGTCGCGCCATGTGCCGAACCGCTCTTCCAACCGGCCTTCATAGCTCGCCATGCCAATCGGTGTGCCGCAGTGATCAAGACAGATCTGCGTGTCGGGGAATGCGCGGGCAAGGTCGATCACATCGGGTATCTGCGGCTCCAGGATCCACGCATCAAAGCTCATTCCGCGTTTCCCAAGCTCAGCGAAACCTTCGCGGAAGGTTGCATCACGATAGAGTTCTGGCGGGGCGTGAAAAGGTGGTCCGAGCACTTCCGCATCAGCATCCCAAGCGCCTTGGTGCCGGATACCGCGGAAACGGAGGGAGGCGGCGGCCAGCGCATCCAGCACTTCGCCAACAGCGCCGCCCAGCATCATGTCCGCATGGCCCACGATCCCGGCGCAGAGCCTCGCATTCCCGTAAAGCCCGCTGGCCGATTGCGCGGCGACACCGTTCACATACTCGACTTCCCCCACCGGCTTGAGCGCTTCCCCATAGGTTGCGTTGTAGAATGCGCCGCATTCCATAAACACAGTGGCGATGATGTTGTGGCCACTCGCGCTGACCTCTGCGTTGAACTGGTCGAAAGTGTAATGCGCGACCGGCAGTAGCGTCTTGATAAACCGATGGCGCGGTTCCGGGAACATCGGCAGCATGGCCCGCAAGTCCCACAGATGATGATGGGGATCGATGATGGGCAGATCGGGTTCGAGTATCTCTTCGGTCATGGTGCGGGCGCTCTCCTTCGCTCTATGGTCGACACTGCGCGAAAGCAGCGCCTTAGTCGAGGCGAGAATGGAGACATGGAACACATGTTACACGGTCCTGAAGAAGAAGATCCCACCCGCCACTCGCTTGCCATGGTCAGAATCCAGATGGGAGCCATTATGTGCATTAAATGGGCATATATTGGCCGATGACTGTAGGAAATGGCTGGCAAATATGCGTTGTATTTGCAGTCGCTCATGCCGTTTAGGATCGTAATCAGCGCTTCTTTGATTCCGCGTCTTCCTTGGCGCGATTTTCGGGCTGGGCACACGCTGCGTGCGCGGTTCGAAGTTTGCGAACAGGCATTAAGTTGCACTGCAACATTTTTCGCAAGCCAAATGCTTTCAATTGCTCTATAGCCGCGCGCAACCCTTGCGCCGCCCTGATGGCTGCGCCCGCCAGCTACCTAAAATTCTGTCGGCCATTTTTCCGCATCCGCCTCGGCGGGTATGCGCCCTTGCGAGCTTGATTTATGTCTTTCCCCGAACTTCCCGCCACCCTTTCAGAAGCGCTTGCCGAGCGTGATTATACCGCTGCTACCGATGTGCAGGCCGCCGTGCTTGAGCCAGAGGCGCGCGGGCGCGACCTTGTCGTCTCGGCGCAAACCGGATCGGGCAAAACGGTGGCATTCGGCCTCGCCATGGCGGATGAGATGCTGGACGAGAATGGTAAAGTGCCGTTCGCGATAGCGCCCAAGGCGTTGGTCATTGCGCCAACGCGTGAGCTTGCACTTCAGGTCAGCCGCGAACTTGGCTGGCTCTACAGCAAGGCTGGTGCGCGCGTTGCGACCTGTGTTGGCGGGATGAACCCGTCACAGGAGCGCAAGACACTGCGCAGCGGTGCAACAATTGTGGTGGGCACACCGGGCCGCTTACGCGACCATCTGGAGCGCGGCGCGCTCGACCTGTCCGAACTCGCTGTCGCGGTGCTGGATGAAGCGGATGAAATGCTCGACATGGGCTTTCGTGAAGAGCTGGAGGCGATTCTTGACGCGACGCCGCAATCGCGCCGCACGTTGCTGTTCTCGGCCACGATGCCGCGCCCGATTGAAGCGCTCGCCCGCCGTTATCAGCTGAACTCGCTGCGGATTGCGACCATCGGTAAAGAGCGCGGCCATGGCGATATTGCCTATCAGGCCGTGACCGTTTCTCCGCCGGAGATTGAAAACGCCGTCGTCAATCTGCTGCGCTATCATGAGGCAGAAACGGCGATCCTGTTTTGCGGCACGCGCGATAAGGTGCGCCATTTGCACGCGACGTTGCAGGAACGCGGCTTTGGTGTCGTGGCGCTGTCTGGCGAGCATTCCCAGCAAGAGCGCAATCAGGCGTTGCAGGCACTGCGCGATAAACGCGCCCGCGTCTGTGTGGCGACCGATGTTGCTGCGCGCGGGATCGATCTGCCCAGCGTGAGCCTTGTGGTCCATGTCGAAATTCCCCGCGATGGCGAGACATTGCAGCACCGCTCTGGCCGCACAGGCCGCGCTGGCAAGAAAGGCACAGCCGTACTGATCGTGCCATTTTCGCGCCGCCGCCGGGTCGAAAGCATGCTGCGTCATGCGAAGATCAACGCCGAATGGACCGATGCGCCTGACCGCGACGCAATCAAGGCGAAAGATCACGAGCGCCTGCTTTCAAAACTGATGGAACCGGTCGAGATCGACGACGCAGACCGCGCGATTGCCAAGACAATTCTGGCTGAACGCAGCGCCGAGGACATTGCCGCTATGCTGGTGCAGACGCACCGCGCCAAAATGCCCGAGCCTGAGGAGCTGACCGCCAATACGCCGGAAGCGCGGCAAGCTGCTCAGAAGGACCGCATTCGTCCCGGATTTGAAGACACGGTGTGGTTCAAGATGGACATTGGCCGGCGTGAAGGCGCAGATGTGCGCTGGATCCTGCCGTTGATCTGTCGGCGCGGGCATGTGACCCGTAACGAAATCGGGGCGATCCGTATCTCTCAGGGCGAGACATTCTTTCAGATACCTCGCACCCATGCCGACAAGTTCGCTGACGCAGTTGAGCGCACAGCAGCGAGCGAGCAGGATGACAGGCCGGTGCAGATCGTATTGTCCGATGAGGCACCGCGCGATGCGGGCCGCCGAAACCGCCGTGAGGGCGGCGAGCAGGGCAGGGTGCACGCCAAGCCATTTCGCAAAGGCGGCGGCAACTTCAAGGGCAAGCCCGCTGGAAAATCCGAGGGCAAAGGAAAGCCTTGGGAAAAGAATGGCGATGGTGACCGAAAACCTGGCAAGAAGCACAAGCCGAACGGTAAATTTGACGGGAAATCAGCAGGTAAACCCAAAGGGAAATCAGCAGGTAAGGGCGGCTATCCCAAAAAGGGTGGCAAGCGGCCGCCAGCCTGATCGGCAGGTTCAGCCAACGGCCGAATTTGCGGCGCTGAGCACAGCGCGCACGCTCGCCGTGGCGACATCTTCGTCAATCCCGCAGCCCCATACCGTTTTGCCGTCCGCGTCAACGCATTCCAGATAAGTCGCGGCGTTGGCGTCGGTGCCAGCGCCAAGCGATTGCTGGGTGTAGTCGACGACTTCCAATTCCAGTCCGAACACCTCGCGCATGGTGTGCATCACGCTAGATATGAGGCCTTTCCCGCGCCCTGAGACACTTTGCTCCTGTCCCTCAACTGCGACCTTGCCTGAAAAGACGCGCGTTCCATCGCTCGCCCGCTGCTCGTCATAATCGACCAGTTGGAAATGCTTGTTGGGCGTTTGCACATGGTAGGTCGCCTTGAACGCCTCCCAGATATCATCGGCGTTGAGCTCGCGCGATTGACTGTCGGCAAGACGCTGTACGTGCTTCGAAAAGTCCGCTTGCATCTTCTTGGGCAGTTTCAATCCCTGTTTCTGTTCCAGAACCCACGCAAATCCGCCCTTGCCGCTTTGCGAGTTGACCCGGATGACCGCCTCGTAATCACGGCCCAGATCAGCAGGGTCGATTGGCAGGTACGGCACACGCCACTGTTCGTCATTCTGAGCGGAATGGGCTTCAAAACCCTTTTTGATTGCGTCCTGATGCGAACCTGAAAACGCAGTGTAGACCAGTTCACCGCCGTAAGGGTGGCGTTGGTGCACGGGTAGATCGTTGCAATACTCGACTGTCTCGATCACGCGGTCGATGTCGGAGAAATCGAGGCCCGGGTCGACGCCTTGCGTGTAGAGGTTTAGCGCCATTGTCACGAGGCAGCAATTGCCGGTGCGCTCGCCATTGCCGAACAGGCATCCCTCGATCCGGTCCGCACCCGCCATCAGACCGAGTTCCGCCGCCGCGACACCGGTGCCGCGATCATTGTGGGTGTGTAGGCTGATTACGGCGCTTTCCCGATTGGGGAGATTGCGGCAGAAATATTCAATCTGATCGGCGTAGATATTGGGCGTTGCTGCCTCAACGGTAGCGGGCAGATTCAGGATGATTGGCTTGTCAGGCGTGGGGGCAAGGACGTCCATCACTGCCTCGCAGACCGAGATGCTGAAATCGAGCTCTGCGGTTGAGAACGTTTCGGGCGAATATTGGAAGTGCCAATCCGTGTCCGGGCGCTTGGCGGCTTCGTCGCGCATCACCTTTGCGCCCTGGATCGCGATTTCACGCACTTCGTCTTTCGACATGCGGAACACGATATCCCGCCATGCCGGGCTGACCGCGTTGTAAAGATGGACAATCGCTGCGCGCGCGCCCTCCAGGCTTTCGAAAGAGGTGCGGATCAAGTCCTCACGGCTTTGAGTGAGCACCTGGACTATCACATCGTCAGGCACTGTGCCTGATTGCACGAGATGTTTGATGAAGGTGAATTCAGTCGCGCCGGCGCTTGGGAAGCCGACTTCAATTTCTTTAACTCCGATTTCGACCAGCAGATCGAAGAAGCGGGCCTTCTTCACACCGTCCATCGGATCGATGATTGACTGGTTGCCATCGCGCAGATCGGTCGAAAGCCAGCGCGGCGCCTTTTCGATAAGGCGACTTGGCCATTGGCGATCAGGCAAATCGATCTGGCCGAAAGGCCGGTATTTGGCGGATGGGTTCTTGAGCATGGTCATGGAAACAGAGCTTTGCGGATGAAGGTTCGATTGGTCCGGCGGTGGTTACCCTTGGGTGCGTGGCCGCACGGCTTGCGCGCAGGCCTTCACGCCCAAGGGCGCGTAAGTCGTAGAAATAGGCCGTGCATCTGTCTCATATATGCGACCGTGATACCGATTACGGCTGCGCGCTCAAGTTTTTTGACACGAAAAATTCAATGTGTGTAACTTCAGGTTCGCAGCGCGCGAACTGGAGGGTGTCAGCGAGCAATAGGCAGCTCGAGACTGACAATTGTTTTGGAGGAATACCCCGATGAAAAATACACTGATCAAATCTGCATTCGTTGGCCTGTTGCTGGCCACCACGGCTGCTTGCGGCACGTCCGAGGCTCCGAGCGAGACGCAAACCGTCGAGGCGCCTGCGGAAGCAGAAACCGGCCTTTTCGCCGATCTCGGCGGAGATGCGACCGGACCAATCCATACCGCTTCAAAAGGCGACACCCTGGCCGTATCCGGTTTTGACGTTGTCAGCTACTTCACCGATGATGGTGTGCCAGTGGAAGGCAACGAAGAGCTGACTGTGCGTTACAACGGCTACGATTATCGCTTTGCCAATGAAGACAATGCCAACGCATTTATCGAAGATCCTGCCAAATATGCACCTGCATATGGTGGCTATTGCGCATGGGCTATCGGCGCCAACGATGCGCTGGCACCGGGCGACCCGCAGGTTTACGAGATTGTCGATGGCAAGCTCTATCTGAACTTTAGCAAGGATGTTCAGGGGCGTTGGGAAAAGGACATTCCAGGCTTTATCGCCAAGGGTGATGTCAACTACCCCACCCACTCACCAGACGAACATTTCCAGGATTGATTTGCTCTTGGAGAATAGATCGCCCCGCTGCTCGAAAGAGCGGCGGGGCTTTTCTTTATCCGCAGCGCGCGTCGCGGATGACGTCCTGAATGTCCAGGATCAGATTGAGGCGCGGGCTGCTCTCATCAGGCTCGATATAGGCGCCGCCAGGCCTGACAAAGCGTATCTCGCGCCCTGAACCGACGGCATCTTCGATATCGATACGCGTGCGCACATCGGCGACCAATCCGATGAAAGGCCCCATGCGATTCGCACCGCAATTGGTAGCAGCCGGGTCAGCTGCGATCGTAGCTGCAACCTCATCGTTCGCGCTGGGCAAAGGCTTTGCAACTTCCGGTGTGATAATCGCACGCGGTTCGTCGCCCGTGGTTGGCGGTGTTCCGGCGTCAGCTGGCGAGGCGTCAGCGTTAGCTGCGCCGCTGCCGCCAATCCGTGCGGCAAATTCGTCTGCGGAGTTTTTTGCAGGGTCTGGATCTCCGCATGCGGACAGTGCGCAGACTAAAGACAGAAGAAAAATTTTGGTTTTCATGATCGGTCCCGTCCGATTCCTGTTCCCGCAGCGAATTGCGACTTGCTCTGGTGATAGAGGCTGATGCGGATCAGCGCCAACGGATACGGTTTTCATTCAATTGATCAACCCGGTTCACACCCATTAGGCGCATACCCCGCTCAATCTCGTCTTTCAGAATGCCAAGCGCACGCTCAACGCCCTGCTGACCCGCTGCGGCGAGCGCGTAGAGATACAGGCGGCCTCCGGACGCAGCGTTCGCCCCCGCACAAAGGGACTTTATCGCATGGGTGCCGCGCCGCACGCCGCCATCGCAGATAATCTCTATCTCACCGCCGACGGCATCGACGATCTCGGGCAATTGGTCGAATGGGCTACGCGATCCATCAAGCTGGCGTCCGCCGTGATTTGAAATCATGATCGCATCCGCGCCGATATCTACAGCACGGCGGGCGTCACCAACGCTCATCACGCCTTTCAGTACAAAAATGCCGCCCCATTGCTGCCGAATCGAAGCGGCAGTGTCCCAATCCATTGAGGTATCGAGCATGGTGTTGAAGTATTCGGCGATACTCACCGCTTTGCTTGACCCTTCACTGACATGTGTATCGAGATTGGGCAGGCGGAATTTCTCACGCAGAAGATAATCCATCGTCCAGCGCGGACGCGTTGCGTAGCTCCACACGCTCGCCGGCGTGAAGCGAGGAGGTGTCGTGAAACCCGATCGCAGGCACCTTTCGCGTTTGCCCGATACAATCGTGTCAACCGTCAGCGCCAGCGCGTCGAAACCGGACGCCTGGCACCGCTCGATCATATGAGTGTTGAGACCGGCGTCCTTGTGAACGTAGAGCTGGAAGAGTTTTGGACCGGCGGTGAGATCGGCAATCTCCTCTATGCTGCGCGTGGCGAGAGAGGATATGCCGAACCACAAACCGAACTTCTCTGCCGCTTTCGCAACCGCTGTTTCGCCCTGCCAATGGAAAGCGCGCTGCACCGCAGTGGGCGAAAGCATCAGCGGCAACGCGCTTTTCCGACCAAGGATCGTGCACGACGTATCGATCGTTTCAACCCCTGCCAGAACGTCCGGCACAAGATCGCAGCGATCATATGCGCTGGAATTGCGCTCTTTGGTAAGCTCGTCGTCGGCTGCGCCATCAATGTAGTCGAAGACAGGGAAGGGCAGCCGCGCTTTCGCGAGCATACGGAAATCATCAACATTATGGCAGTCCGAAAGTCGCATCTAATCCCCATTTGAAGCTCGAAACAGCCTTGGCCTAATGATTCGGACCTGTCGAGAGGCGCGGTTTTCTGCCGAAAATCAAAAAAATTCAAAAAAACTTGCATCACCTGTCACCAAACCGGCTGACGCTGCGAAACAACAGATGTGCGCGGCCATTCGGCGGCTCTCAGGACCCCAAAACCAGATCCCCTGCTGGTTACCCCTGACGACCCCACTGAGCGCCGATCGGATGGCCGCCGCACAATTACAAGTTTTAGGAGACCCCCGATGAAACTCAGAAACCTAATGATCGTAGCGGCTGCTCTTGCTGCCCCAATTGCTGTTATCGCTCCTGCACAGGCCGACGGCGGTGTGTTTGTAGGCGTCGAAGGCGCCAATGTGGCGGTAAGCGGCTATGACACTGTCAGCTACTTCCAAGGAAGCGGCAAGCCGGTGAAAGGCAGCGCCAAATACAAAGTAAAGTATGATGGTGCGGTCTGGCATTTTTCGAGCCAGTCAAATGCCGATGCATTCAAAGAAAACCCCGCCAAGTTCGCACCGCAATATGGAGGCCACTGCGCATGGGCCATGAGCCGCGGCTCGCTCGCGCCGGGTGATCCAACCCTCTACAAGGTTCACGATGGAAAGCTCTATCTGAACTTCAACCGCGATGTGCAGAGCACCTGGCTCGGCGACATTGAGGGCTTCATTGCGAAGTCTGACCCGGCATGGACAAAGATCCCTGACGGAAAACGTTTCGGCGCCTGATCGCCGTACCTGATTGGGCGCCCTTCGCACCTCCCTGACCCCTAACTCTGCGGGGGCGCCCGATACCCCAATTACCACGAGACGGATGCCTGAAAGGATCTTTCAAATGACCAATACCAAATCTCTCGCCAAAATGTTGATGGTTGCCGGCGGACTCGCGGTTGCAACGACCGGTGCTCCCGCACTCGCCGATGCACCTTGCGGCCCAAGCGGTTTTTCAAACAGCTCTTCCAGCACCTATTCTTCGGACCGCGCACAAGCACGAGCCGAACGCAAGGCACGTAAAGCGGCGAAGAAGGCTGCGAAAGCGAAAGCGTGTGCAGCAGCAGCTTGTGCTGCATCGGCCTGTGCTGCGTCGGCCTGTGCCGCTTCAGCGTGCACGGCCTCGGCTTGCTCCGCCTCGGCATGCTCAGCAGCAGCATGCGCTCCTGCAGCATGCGGTGCGGCCTCTTGCGCACCTAGCGCCTGAGCGTTCCCTTTTTGCGCACCGAATGCCTGACGGTGTGCTCTTAAGGTGTGGCCGAGGTTTATTTCCTCCTAGATGCTTCGGTCACACCTCTTTTTCCCAAACAGGCGGCCTCCGCGGCCATCAGATCTGGAGGATAGGACTGCCCAAGGCGCATATGCGCTTTGGGCCGTTTCCTTTTGAACTCAGCAGCGTCAGCAGCGTGCGGGCGTTTCACGAAAACGTTTCTGCAACCGCTTGATATCGTATTGCCCCTCTGGCTCGAAGGCTGGGCACGGTTTGTAGTTCGGATCCTGTTCCAGGCATCCCTCGCCGCAAACAAGGTTTGCGGTTTGCGACTGCCAGTCAATCCGCCAGAAACGGCCCCCCGGCGTGGCCAGATAGCCGTCCAGCCGCGTGGCAATGTCACTTTGCAGGTCCTGAAACGAAGGCGCTTCATCGTCGTACTTGACGCTTGCACCGCCATGCGTGTGAAACGTGGCCACAGGATTCAGTCCCACGCGGCCGGCATCACCATATGAACAACTCGCGATATCGCCTTCGAACACCTGAAGGGTCGATAGCGTACCGTTCGCATTTTCCGCGATTACCCCGCAAAATTCACGCTGCTCGGCGAATGATCGCTTTTGCAGCGCATTGAGCTGTTGCCGGGCATAGGACTGCACGTCGGATGGTGCGGCGACGATCTCGCGCGGTTCGTATTCCGGTTCGTGATTGGCGATCCGTACGACGATAAGCAGCCAGACCGCCGCACACGCAGCGAGTGTGAGCAAGTTGTTGCGAGACAGCTTCATCATTCCCGCGTATCTGGTGTCAGTTAACTTCCTTGTCCACCAGCTTGTTGGCGCTGATCCACGGCATCATGGCGCGAAGCTGTGCACCGGTTTTCTCGATCGGGTGCGCTTCGGCGGCCTTGCGGCTTGCTTTGAGTTCGGGCTGGCCCGCACGGTTGTCGAGCACGAAATCCTTCACGAAACGGCCCGACTGGATGTCAGCCAATACGCGCTTCATTTCGGACTTGGTTTCCTCGGTGATGATGCGCGGTCCCGTTTTGATGTCACCATACTCGGCGGTGTTTGAAATCGAATAGCGCATGTTCGCGATTCCCCCTTCATAGAGGAGATCCACGATCAGCTTGGTTTCGTGAAGGCATTCGAAATAGGCCATTTCGGGCGCGTATCCAGCCTCTGTCAGCGTCTCGAAACCCGCCTGGATCAGGTGGGTGATGCCGCCGCACAGCACAGCCTGCTCGCCAAACAGATCGGTTTCGCACTCTTCCTTGAA
>CALLQC010000072.1 GCA_938015255.1 uncultured Erythrobacter sp. | reverse complement strand
GGCAGCGCGTCCAGCCGCATGGCAAGGCCGGTCGCAAACACGCACAGATACAGCCGCCAGCCGCTCAACAGGCTGACACTGCCGGCAATGCCGATGATTTCCATAATGCCCACGGTCCGCCCCTCTTCCTGCTGTGCTGCGCAATTGTTCTGCTTGGCCCGGCAGGGAAAGACAATGCGCTTCTGGTCGCGTTTTAGAACACTACCGTGCGGACACCGTTGAGGAACACCCGCCCTTCGGCATGCGCTGTCACCGCGCGAGAGAGAACTCGCGCTTCGACATCGCGGCCTATTTCAGCGAGATCGCGCGCCGAATTGTGATGGTCCACGCTTTCGGTCTCTTGCGCGATGATCGGACCTTCGTCGAGATCTGACGTCACATAATGCGCGGTCGCGCCAATCATCTTAACCCCGCGCGCATGCGCCTGATCATAGGGCCGCGCGCCTTTGAAGCTGGGCAGGGCCGAGTGGTGAATGTTGATGCAACGCCCTTCCAGCGCCTTCACCGCATCCTCTGAGAGCACCTGCATATACCGCGCAAGAACGACAAAATCGGTCTGATACTGCTTAACCAGAGCTAGCAGCTCCGCCTCTGCCTCAAGCTTTGTCTCACGCGTGACCGGCACGTGATGGAACGGCACATCGTGACGCTCTGCGTGCCAGCGGGCATTCTCGTGATTGGAGACGACAGCGACAATTTCGGCTCCCAGCTTGTCTCGCCGGGCCCGGTATAGAAGGTCGATCAGACAGTGATCGCCCTTTGACACCATAACCAGCGCCCGCGGCTTTGTATCTGCCGGACGGATGGACCATTCGATGGAACGTTTCGTAGCAAGTTCGGCAAAGGATTGTTCGAAAACCGAGAGGTTTTGGCCGTCTGACGCTTCGAGCCGCTGCCAGATGAAAAAGCGGCCCGTATTGAGATCCGCAAAATCTTCATTCCGCAGAATACTCAGTTCATGTCTCGCCGCGCAGGACGCCACATCGGCAAGAATGCCAATCGCATCAGGCGCGGCAGCACGCAGGATGTATTCGCGCCTTGCCATTAGGTCAGTTTCCCTTCGGCGGTCGAGGTATCATCGAAATCATCAATGGCAATATAAAAGGCGGCGCAGAATCGCTCCCACGCCGCCTTTCTTTTCAAGTGCGAGGCCGCCCCCTGAAACCGGAAGGTTTCACCGCCTCTTACATCAGAAAACCTCGAACAGGCCCGCTGCGCCCATGCCGCCGCCGACGCACATCGTCACGACGACATATTTCGCACCGCGGCGCTTGCCTTCGATCAGCGCGTGGCCGGTGCAGCGTGCGCCGGTCATGCCGTAAGGGTGGCCGATCGAGATCGAGCCACCATTGACGTTAAGGATATCGTTATCGATGCCCAGTTTGTCGCGGCAGTAAAGCACCTGCACGGCAAATGCTTCATTGAGTTCCCACAGGCCAATATCGTCCATCTTCAGGCCGGTCTGCTTGAGCAGTTTCGGGATCGCGAAGACAGGGCCGATGCCCATTTCGTCAGGCTCCGTGCCCGCGACCGCCATGCCGACATAACGGCCCAGCGGCTGGAGGCCCTTTTGCTCAGCCAGCTTGGCTTCCATCAGCACGCTGGCCGAGGAACCGTCGGACAGCTGCGAAGCGTTACCGGCTGTGATGACCTTGTCCGGACCCATAACGGGGTTCAGCGACTGAAGGCCTTCGAGCGTGGTCGTCGGGCGGTTGCCTTCGTCCTTGGTCAGCGTGTGCTCGACCTGGCTGACTTCGCCGGTTTCCTTGTTTTTCACCATCATCGTGGTGGTGCATGGCACGATCTCGTCGTCGAACTTGCCAGCTTCATGACCTGCGGCAGTGCGCATCTGCGATTGCAGCGCATATTCGTCCTGCGCTTCGCGGCTGATGTTGTAGCGCGCGGCCACGGTTTCGGCCGTTTGCAGCATCGGCATATATACGTCTTTGTGCATGGCAAGCAGCGACGGATCCATCTGGACGCGCATCTCAGGGGTCTGGACAAGGGAGATCGAGTCCTGACCGCCGCCCACGACCACATCCATATTGTCGACCACGATCTGCTTGGCAGCGGTCGCAATCGCCATCAGGCCCGACGAGCACTGACGGTCGATGGTCTGGGCCGCGACCGTTACCGGAGCGCCGCCGCGCAGCGCGACCTGACGGCCGATATTGCCTGCCTGCGTGCCCTGGGTGAGAACCGCGCCCCACACCACATCGTCGACTTCGGCGCCGTCAATGCCAGCACGCTCGACCGCAGCCTTGTAGGAGAACGAACCGAGCGTTGCGCCGGGAGTTGCGTTAAAGCCGCCTTTGTATGCGCGGCCAATGGGCGTGCGGGCGGTGGAGACGATGACTGCGTCACGTGACATGTTGGGGGGTGTCCTTTGAAAGAGGTAATATGGTCAGCCCCTGCCCAAAGCAGGAGCGTATGTGCGGAGTGGTGCCGTCGAATCAGACGAAGAAAAGCGTCATCCACTCACAGATCAGGGCGGGCTTGTCCTCACCTTCGATCTCGATGGTGATTTCGCAGGTCTGTTGCCACTGACCGGGGCGTTTTTCGGTCATCTCGGTAAGCTTCCAGTGGCCGCGAATACGCTTGCCGGTGCGGACCGGATTGATGAAGCGGGTTTTGTTGCCGCCGTAATTCACCGCCATCTTGATCCCGTCGAGCTTGGGAATGTCGCTGTTGGCGGAAAGGTACGGGATCATCGAAAGGGTCATGAAACCGTGCGCGATTGTGCCGCCAAACGGTGTCATCTTGGCAGCTTCTTCGTTGATGTGAATGAACTGGTGGTCGCCTGTCGCATCAGCGAACATGTTGACCTTTTCCTGGCTCATTTCGACCCACTCGCTGGTGCCGATGTTTTCGCCGACCTTTGCGGCCAGATCCTGCGGTGTCATGGAATGCTCCTCTGCCATTTGCCGCCCGGTTCGTGCCGTGCGGCAGGTTTACGTTTACGTTAAGTTGCCGCATACATGACAGGCACACGGGCTAAACGCAATGGTAAAGCGTGGCGGGAAGCTATGCCGTTACGGCATCGCCGGGGAGGTCTGTTTCGCGCACTGCTCGCGCCGACGATCCGGCTGCAAGGCGGCTGCGGGAACGGGCCAGTTTAAGCCGTTCCGATTCGATCCGCTTGCAATAGGAATAGAGCCCGATCTGGATCCCGATAATCATCAGCATGACCGGCTGATAGGCAATCCCCTGAAACAGCGCACCGACCACATATATTATGCTCGCCATCTGCAGGCAGGTTGCCATCGGGCTGATCCAAGCTTCATCTTCGTCCGCTCGATCGCGGTAGCGCCGCCTGAGCAGCTCCATCTGCCAGATACCCAATCCTTGCAGCAGCAGCCAGATGCCAAGGCCGGGATACCCCTGCTCCCCCAGCAATTCGAAAATTGCCGAATGAAACGCGCGGGAATCGTCGGTCACTTCGCGATATTCGATCGAGGTGGTGCTGCCATCCTCGGTCTTGACCGGCATTTCATACGTAAAGCTGTTGCCCAGATACGAATCAAAGCCCCCGCCAAACGGACGCTCGGCAGCGTAATCGATGGTCCATTTCCACACCGCCATGCGGGTCGACGCGCTTTCATCGCCTCCGGGCTCGGTAATGGTTGCCATCCGGTCATAGTAAGACTGCGGCAGGAATGGCAGCGCGGTCAGCCCCAGCACTCCGCCTGCCATGATGAACAGCAGCCGGTGCTTGACATAACGCAGCATCAAAATGGCGAGAGCGGCAATGCACAAAAGCCCTGTGCGCGCTTCGGTGCCGATCGGCACCAGTAAGGAGGCAAAGGTAAGCAGGACAGCGAACAGCGTCACCCGCCATTGCGGTTTGAAAATCGTGCCGTAGCGTGTGAACCACCACACCAGCGGGATCAGCGCAATGGCGACCGTCGCGAGCGTCGAGCTTTCATAAATGCCGCTGTTGTCCTTCACGAAGAATTTGAGATTCTCGTAGCCGCCGCCGCCCAGCACCGTCTTCATCCCCGTCCCGATCACGATCGTCGCAACCGATAGCGTGAGCACCAGCGCCAGCGCCTCAATGCGCGCACGCGTCGTCAGCGTGAGCGGCAGGAACAGGGCAAACAACAGCGCCTTCCAAACCCAGTCCCATTTGGTAACTGCGCTTTCCGGAAACTGGGCGTTGCCGGTGGTCCACCAGCAATAGACCAGCAGGGCGAGGATCAGGAATTGGCGGAAAGAAAAGCGGGCGCCCTCCTTCCTGTCGAGCAGCAGCCAGCCGCCGAACGCCGCTGCAAATGCAATCAGCGACACGGAAAGGCTGGTGATGATTGTGTATCCGATCCGCTGCGGGGCAATGATGTCGATATAGACATACAGCAGCACCCACAGGAACGGCCGGCGCAGGCCGAGCAGCAGGATGTAGAAAATGAAGGCGAGAAAGACGAGATCAAGCATCGCGGCTCTCGCCACCGCTGGCTGTGCCTGAGCGTGTTGTTTGTGCGCTACCGCTCGCGCTGCTTGAGCGGGTTGTTTGGGCGCTACCGCTGGCGCTGCTTGAGCGCATTTCGCCCTCACGCCTTGCGGCGGCGCGCCCTGCTGCGCTGGTCGCTTTGCGGTTTGCCTTTTCCTCTGACCCGATTCTTTCGATCAACGGATCCGCATCCAACCCTTCACGCATGAAGAGATGCCATAAGGCATAGGCCAGAAGGCCGTGTCCGATGGTCAAGGCGATATAATCGATCATGATCTGCACTCGCCCATACAGTGACGCGGTTGACGCTCCGTTAAGCACAATCGTGCAAAGAGAGCGCCCATGACCCGGATCCTGCATGTTCTTGACCATTCGCTGCCGCTGCACAGCGGCTACACCTTCCGCACCCGCGCCATCATGAAGGCGCAGGAGGCCCTTGGGCTGGAAGTGCGCGCCGTTACCGGCCAGAGGCACCAGCTGGAAGCGCCGACAGGCGAAGTCAGCGAAATCTTTGATGGCCTGACCTTTTACCGGACGCAGGGCATTCCCTCCGGTCCGATTCTGGTCAGCGAAACCCGCGAAATGACCAGCCTTGCAGCCGCGATCAATGCTGTCTGCAAGGATTGGCGGCCTGATGTAATCCATGCCCACTCCCCCGCTTTGTGCGGAGCCGCCGCGCACCGGGCCGCCAGCGCGCTCGGCATTCCGGTGGTTTATGAGATCCGCGCGTTTTGGGAGGATGCTGCCGTGGGCAACCGCACGGGCAGCGAGGGATCAGCCAAATATCTCCTGACCCGTGCGCTGGAAACACAAGTGGTCAAACGTGCCGATGCGGTCTTCACTATTTGTCAGGGCCTGCGCGATGATCTGATCGAGCGTGGTATTTCACCAGGCAAGATCGGCGTCATGCCCAATGGAGTGGACCTGTCGCTGTTTGGCGAACCCATGGGCCGCGATGATGCTTTGGCCAGAAAGCTCGATATCGCGGCAGGTGTGCCGGTGATCGGCTATATTGGCAGCTTTTACGACTATGAAGGTGTTGACGATCTGATTGCGGCCATGCCGCTGCTGCGCCGCGACCATCGCGATGCGCGGCTATTGCTGGTTGGCGGCGGCGAGATGGAAAACGAATGGCGCGCGAAAGCCGCATCCTTGCCAGATCCGGATTGCGTGATCTTCACCGGCCGGGTTCCGCATTCTGATGTCGAGCGCTATTATTCGCTCATCGATGTGCTCGCCTATCCGCGCAAGGCATCGCGGCTCACCGATCTCGTCACCCCTCTCAAGCCTTTGGAAGCGATGGCGCAGCGGCGAATCGTCGCAGCGTCAAATGTCGGCGGGCACCGCGAACTCATTACGCACGGCGAAACCGGCTATCTGTTCGCACCTGACGATCCGCAGGCCTGCGCACAGACATTGTCTGAGTTGCTCGATGCGCGCGAGGAATGGGACGCACTACGCAATCGCGGGGCGGCGCATGTCCGAAATCGCCACGATTGGGCTAAGAACGCCCAGCGTTATCTGTCCGTTTACCAACTTCTGCTAGCTGATCAGGATCGCGGAACAGGCGCGCGGTCTGTTTCGTCGGAAGAGAAATTGCGGGCGTGAATCGCCCATCACCCGCCCTGTCATGGGCGCATTGTATCGGGCGAAGGTTCACAGGGGCATCATGCGAGATCTACGCAAACGCATCGCTGAACGGGCAGAGCAGGCAGAAAGCGAAGAGCTGATTGCCGAGGCTGAAACCGCGCCTGTGAAAAAGCCGAAGAAGAAAAAGCGCAAGAAGGCCTCAATCTCGACACACGCGATCTTTGTCCCGCTGCTTACGGTCTGGGGCGCGGCGCTTGCCGGTCTTTGCGTCTTTGTTGCTCCGCCCTCAGCACTGGCGGCGTTTCGGGCGGTACCCTTTGTTGGCGGATTGCCGCATCTCGCGAAAATCGGCGTGGCCGCTGTTGCGGGCGCGCTGCTGGCCCTGTTTGTCGCACTGATCTGGCGCAAAGTTGCTGCCAAACCGGCGGCAAAGAAAGCGGCAGCCGCAAAACAGATCGCGTCCGAACCGATGGAAGATGCTGTTGAACCGATTGACCCGGTCGCCGACCTCGGTGTCGATAGTCTCGACACGCCGCTTTCCGCCGAAGAGGCAGAGGCTCTAGAGGCTTTGGAAGATCGTTCCTGCGAACCCGCTAGTGATCCGCTGGTCCTGTTTGAGGACCAGATTTGCGAGGCCCACGGCGCCCAGGTGCCCGCCGAGGCCGCAGTTCATCCTGAAACGGGCAACCCGGTTGGGGAATTCGCGGAACCGGCGGCCGAAAGCCATCAGGAAGTCGCCCAGCTGGCTGACCAGCCGCGCGAGGTGGATCTTGCTGAATTCGGAGCCATGCCCGGACGCAGCGGCGTGTGGATCGAAGAGCAGGCACCCGAAGCCGAGCCGGAAACCCAACTCGCTGCCGAGGAGGATGAAAATCGCCCTCTGCTAGCGGTCAAGCCTGATCGGGACGCGCCGACCGCACTTGCCAAGCTGCGTCAGGTCCACCCCAAGGACCTCAGCATGGTGCAAATGGTCGAGCGCTTTGCCGCAGCGCTGCATGATCGGCAGGAGGCCGAGCTGAATGGCGCTGTTTCGCGCAAGGTGTCCGGCAGCGAAACCGCCCTTGCCGACGCTTTGAAAGCGCTCGACATGTTCAGCGAGAGTGGCTTTCATCCCGCAGGAGAAGGCGCAAATGACGAGCTGCAAAGCACAACCCGCGAATTGCGCGATGCCCTGTCAAAACTGCGGACGCTCAGCGGGGCGGCCTGAGCGAAGAGGGCTGTTGCGCGAAACTGCGCAAATATAGCAGATAGTTACGCATGAAACGAAAAGCTCATGCTTAGGTATGCGTAATAAAACTTCGCCCTTCGCGGTTGCAAAATATCGATTCCATCGGCAATAGGTTGTCGAAACGAAGCGCGTCTTCGCCCGTTGGGTGTGTGCGCTCGACATTCTGCCACTCCTCGGACCTGCCAGGTCGCCCGGAGAGGCATCTGACAGAACGGAACGATTGCCATGGGACAGCCCTCCTCCCAGGGTCTCTACGACCCCAAAAACGAACATGACGCCTGCGGAGTAGGCATGGTCGCCCACATAAAGGGCGAACGCAGCCACTCGATCGTCCAGCAATCCCTTGAGATTCTCGAAAAGCTCGATCATCGCGGCGCGGTGGGCGCTGACCCGTTGCTTGGCGATGGCGCCGGGCTGCTGATGCAGATCCCCGATGCGCTGATCCGCCGCTGGGCTGACGGCCAGGACATCATTCTGCCCGCAGCCGGCGACTATGCCGTTGCCATGTGCTTCATGCCGCAAGATGACGCGGCGCGTGAGTTCGTGACCGAACGGTTTGAAAAACTGGCAGCAAAAGAGGGACAGCAGGTCCTGGGATGGCGCGATGTGCCAACCACACAGGACGGGCTGGGCAAAGCTGTTGTCGATTCGATGCCGGTGATCCAGCAAGCGATCATAGCGCGGGGTGAGAGCTGCGCCGATCAGGATGCGTTCGAACGCAAGCTGCTGGCCCTGCGCAAACAAACGCTCAATCCGCTGCGCAAGCTCGCCGAAAAGCACGGCATTCCCGGCCTGACCGACACCTATATGCCCAGCTTTTCAAGCCGGACTATCGTTTACAAGGGTCTGTTGCTGGCAACGCAGGTCGGCTCTTTCTATGACGACCTGCGAGATCCGGATTGTGTCAGCGCCTTCGGCCTTGTTCACCAGCGCTTCTCCACCAACACATTCCCAAGCTGGCGGCTGGCTCATCCGTTCCGCTTCATCGCGCATAATGGCGAGATCAACACCGTTCGCGGCAATGTGAACTGGATGAATGCCCGCCGCCGCACGATGGAAAGCGATCTGCTGGGGCCGGATCTCGACAAGATGTGGCCGATCATCCCGCACGGCCAATCCGATACCGCCTGTCTCGACAATGCGCTCGAACTGTTGATCGCGGGCGGATACAGCCTCGCGCACGCCATGATGATGCTGATCCCGGAAGCATGGGCCAAGAATGAGCTGATGGATCCGGAACGACGCGCGTTCTACGAATATCACGCGGCGTTGATGGAGCCGTGGGACGGACCGGCCGCGGTATGCTTCACCGATGGCCGCCAGATCGGCGCGACGCTGGACCGCAACGGCCTGCGCCCCGCACGCTTCTGCGTAACCAAGGATGATCTCGTCTGCCTCGCCTCTGAAAGCGGCGTGCTCCCCTTTGCCGAGGAAGACATCGTGCGCAAATGGCGCCTTCAGCCCGGCAAGATGCTGTTGATCGATCTCGAACAGGGCCGCATCATCGAGGATGCCGAGCTGAAGGCCGATCTGGCCGGTGCAGAACCGTATTCGAAGTGGCTAGAACAGGCGCAGGTCCGGCTCGAAGAGATCACCGATATCGAGCCCGAATTGTCCGAAGTTCCGGTAAGCGAGACCACACTGCTCCAGCGCCAGCAGGCATTCGGCTACACACAGGAAGATATCTCGCGCTTCCTTGAACCGATGGCGGTCCAGGGCGATGATCCGATCGGGTCGATGGGCACCGACACACCAATTGCCGTGCTGTCCAACAAAGCGCGCCTGCTCTACGACTATTTCAAGCAGAACTTCGCGCAGGTCACCAATCCGCCGATCGATCCGATCCGTGAAGAACTGGTGATGAGCCTGCTTTCGATGATCGGTCCGCGTCCCAATCTGCTGGGGCATGATGCCGGTACACACAAACGGCTTGAGGTGTCGCAGCCAATCCTCACCAATGACGATCTGGCGCGCATCCGGTCTGTCGAAGCGGTGCTGGACGGAGCATTCCGATGCGAGACAATCGACATCACCTTTGATGCTGAAAAAGGCGTCGAGGGGATCGAGCTGGCTCTGCGGGAAATGTGCTGGGCCGCGACCGAAGCCGTGCTTCAGGATCACAACATCCTTGTCCTGTCGGATCGGGCACAGGATGAAAACCGCATCCCGATCCCTGCCCTGCTGGCGACGGCGGCGGTGCATCATCATCTGGTGCGGCAGGGGCTGCGGATGCAGACCGGGCTGGTCGTGGAAACCGGCGAAGCCCGCGAAGTTCACCATTTCTGCGTGCTCGCGGGCTACGGTGCGGAGGCGATCAATCCTTATGTCGCGTTCGAGACGCTTGAAGACATCCGGGTAAAGAAGCACTCTGAACTTGCCAGCGAAGACGTGCAGCAAAACTACATCAAAGGAATTGGCAAGGGCATCCGCAAGGTCATGTCCAAGATGGGCATTTCGACCTACCAGTCCTATTGCGGCGCGCAGATCTTTGACGCGGTCGGCCTGTCGAGCGATTTCGTTGAACAATATTTCACTGGCACGGCCACCACTATCGAAGGCGTGGGTCTTGATCAGGTCGCGGAGGAAAGCGTGCGCCGCCACGCGCAGGCTTATGGCGACAATCCACTCTACAAGGGGATGCTCGATGTTGGCGGGATCTACCAATACCGTCTGCGCGGCGAGGAGCACGCCTGGACGCCTGCCAATGTCGCCCAATTGCAGCACGCCGTGCGCGGCAACGATCACGCGAATTACGAAGAATTCGCCAAGTCGGTCAACGAGCAGAGCGAACGCCTGCTGACGATCCGCGGGTTGATGGAATTCAAGAAGGCCGACGAGCCGATCCCGCTGGACGAGGTTGAGCCAGCAAGCGCAATCGTCAAACGCTTCAGCACCGGTGCGATGAGCTTCGGCTCGATCAGCCATGAGGCGCACTCTACCCTGGCCGTCGCAATGAACCGTATCGGCGGGCGCTCGAACACGGGCGAAGGCGGAGAAGAGCCGTTCCGTTTCCAACCGCTGAACAATGGCGATTCGATGCGCAGCCGCATCAAACAGGTGGCATCGGGCCGATTTGGCGTGACCACCGAATATCTCGTCAATTCCGACGATATCCAGATCAAAATGGCGCAGGGCGCAAAGCCGGGCGAGGGCGGACAGCTGCCCGGTCACAAAGTTGACAAGCGCATCGGCGCGGTGCGGCACTCGACGCCGGGTGTCGGGCTTATCTCCCCTCCGCCGCACCATGATATCTATTCGATCGAAGATCTCGCGCAGCTGATCCACGACCTTAAAAACGTGAACACCGATGCGCGTATTTCGGTGAAGCTCGTATCCGAAGTGGGCGTGGGCACGGTGGCCGCAGGCGTGTCAAAGGCGCGCGCCGACCACGTAACTATCTCCGGCTATGATGGCGGCACGGGCGCATCGCCGCTTACTTCGCTGACTCATGCGGGAAGCCCGTGGGAAATCGGCCTTGCCGAGACGCAGCAGACATTGCTGCTCAATGATCTTCGCAGCCGCATTGCGGTGCAGGTTGATGGCGGGCTGCGCACTGGCCGCGATGTGGCCATCGGCGCGTTGCTGGGCGCAGACGAGTTCGGCTTTGCGACCGCGCCGCTGATTGCAGCTGGCTGTATCATGATGCGCAAGTGTCATCTGAATACCTGCCCGGTCGGCGTCGCCACGCAAGACCCTGAACTGCGCAAACGCTTTACCGGCCAGCCAGAGCATGTGGTGAATTACATGTTCTTCGTCGCTGAAGAATTGCGCGGTATCATGGCCGAAATGGGCTTTCGCACGGTGCAGGAAATGGTCGGCCGGGCAGACCGGCTCGATATGTCGCGCATGCACCGCCACTGGAAGGCGCGCGGTATCAACTTGTCGCGCCTGCTTCATGTTCCCGAACTGGCCGAGGGTTCGGCGCTCCACAACACCGAAGCGCAGGATCACGGCCTGGGTGCGGCGATGGACAACGCGCTGATCGCGGATGCGCAAGACGCCATCGCCTCTGCCAATCCGGTGCAGCTTGATTACGCGATCACCAATGTCAATCGCACTGTCGGCGCAATGCTCTCTGGCGAGATTGCCAAGGCGCGCGGGCATGAGGGCCTGCCAGTCGATACCATCCGCGTGAACCTTACCGGGGTTGCCGGGCAAAGCTTTGGCGCCTGGCTCGCGCACGGTGTGACCCTCGATCTGGTCGGCGATGCCAATGACTATGTCGGCAAGGGGATGAGCGGCGGGCGCATCATCGTGCGTCAACCTGAAGGCGTCTCCCGCAATGCTGGCGAAAACATCATCGTCGGCAACACTGTGCTTTACGGCGCAATTGCGGGCGAGGCCTATTTCTCAGGTGTAGCGGGCGAGCGGTTTGCCGTGCGCAACTCTGGGGCTATCGCCGTTGTCGAAGGTGCGGGCGATCACGCCTGCGAATATATGACCGGCGGCGTTGTGGTCGTGTTGGGCAAGACGGGCCGCAATTTCGCGGCGGGCATGAGCGGCGGCGTCGCCTACGTCTACGATCCCGACGGGCAGTTCAGCCAGCTGGTGAATCACGCGCAGGTCGATCTCTTGCCTGTTCCGGCCGACCCGGATGCCGAAGAAGGCACTGGCCGCCCGAAACAGCGCGGCTCCTCAGTCAACGATTTCGGCATGGGTGACATGCTGAGGCACGATGCCGAGCGTCTGCGCATCCTCGTGGAGCGACACCAATTGCATACGGGCAGCGCGATTGCAGGCGATTTGCTCGGTGACTGGGAAACGGCACTTGGCCATTTCATCAAGGTCATGCCACGCGATTACAAGCGCGCGCTCGAAGCCATCGAGGCCGAACGCGAAGAGGCAGCCAGCGTGGCTGCGGAATAAGAATCAGGGTTAGCGAACATGGGCAAAGACACCGGCTTTCTCGAACTGGATCGGCGTGAACGGGATTATCTCGATCCGAAAGAGCGCCTCAGCAACTACCGCGAATTCATCATCCAGCCGGATGATGAAACGCTGTCGTCGCAGGCCTCGCGCTGCATGGATTGCGGCATTCCCTATTGTCACAATGGTTGCCCGGTGAACAACATGATCCCGGACTGGAACCATCTGGTCTACGAGAATGACTGGCGCAACGCGCTCGACATGCTGCATTCCACCAACAACTTCCCTGAATTCACCGGCCGGATCTGCCCGGCTCCATGCGAGGCGAGCTGCACGCTCAACATCGTTGATCAGCCGGTCACGATCAAAAGCATCGAATGCGCGATTGTCGATCGCGGGTGGCAAGAAGGTTGGGTAGAGCCGCAAGTGCCGGAGAACAAGACCGGCAAATCAGTCGCCGTAGTTGGCTCCGGCCCTGCCGGTATGGCGTGTGCGCAGCAACTCGCCCGCGCGGGGCATTCTGTCACCGTGTTCGAGAAAAGCGACCGCGTGGGCGGCCTGCTGCGCTACGGCATTCCCGACTTTAAGATGGAAAAGCACCTGATAAGCCGCCGCTGCATCCAGATGGAAGCCGAAGGGGTCGAGTTCAAAACGTCCAAGGAAGTTGGCGTCGATGTCTCGTTCAAGAGCCTGCAGGAAAACTTCGATGCGGTGGTGCTTGCAGGCGGCGCTGAAGATGCGCGCGCGCTTGCCATTCCCGGTGCAGAAATGCCGGGCGTGCGCCTCGCCATGGAATTTCTGACCCAGCAGAACAAGCGCAATGCCGGCGATGATGAAGTCCGCGCAGCGCCGCGCGGCAGTCTGCTGGCAACGGGCAAGAATGTGGTGGTAATCGGCGGCGGCGATACCGGCAGCGACTGTGTCGGCACATCGAACCGTCAGGGCGCGAAAAGCGTCACCCAGCTCGAAATCATGCCCAAGCCGCCGGAAAATGAAGACAAGGCGCTGACCTGGCCCGACTGGCCGCTGAAACTGCGCACGTCCTCCAGCCATGAAGAAGGCGTCGACCGCGACTGGGCCGTATTGACCAAACGCGTTGTCGGAGATGGCGAAAAAGTCACCGGTCTCGAATGTGCTCGGGTTGAGTGGGTGGACGGCCAGATGCGCGAAATCGTCGGCAGTGAATTCACCATCGAAGCCGATCTGATCCTGCTTGCCATGGGCTTTGTCGGCCCCAAGAAAGCCGGTCTGCTGGAACAGGCGGGCGTTGAACTGACGACACGCGGCAATGTATCCGCAGACACCAACAGCTACGCCACAAATGTCGAAAATGTCTTTGCCTGCGGCGATATGCGCCGGGGGCAGAGCCTGGTCGTCTGGGCCATCCGTGAGGGCCGTCAGGCCGCGCGCAGCGTGGATGAGGCGCTGATGGGTGTATCCGAATTGCCGCGATAGACGCGCCCGGCTGACCACCGTTTCTGGTTAAAAGCACCTGAATTTCAACAGCTATTTGCTGAACCATGTCGCGCAAATACAATCCACACAGCGCGCCCCTACGTAACAATGTGTGTCGGAAAAATTGACATTGCTTGACGGTGCGCGCGTATGCGTGGTCCAACCTCAGGCATAATGCAGGCCAGGCAATCCGCCATACAGGGTTGTTCTGCCGGATGGGGGTTGAGTGGTCGCACGTGCACATCATCGCATGAGTACATCCGCGCGCGCAGCGATAATGGCAGCGACGGGCGCTATGGCGATATCTGCGGCTCCAGCAATGGCTGGCGCATCGGAAACCCTTGACGCAGCATTCGATGAAGAATTTTCCGAGGCCCCGCGCCACGCTGCACAGAGCGAAGAGCGGATCATCATCGCCGACCAGCGGTTGCCCGAAAGCGCGCTGGAAGATCCGCAGGCATCCCGTGCTGAT
>CALLQC010000071.1 GCA_938015255.1 uncultured Erythrobacter sp. | reverse complement strand
ATACGCGAGGCCATCACCTCGTGAAGGTTCTTGAGAATTTGTCTGGCAGAAGCGGCGGCTGTCATGTTTATCTGGCTTAGGGATGCGGCCTGCAACCTGCAATGGGTGACATCGGCCATTTTGGCCGGGATCGGTCGCGTTCACGCGGCATGTGCCAGCCACTCTTGTGCGCAACCGGACGCAGCTCACATGCTATTAACGCAAGCCATTACCGGTCCTGCAGTGGGTGCAGGGCACTCTCAAGCGTCAGATCGAAGACTTCCTGCGGTCAGGCGGAGGTGATCTCTTCCTTCAATCGCAGCTTTTGTTTTTTAAGGTATTGAATGGTCGCAGTATCAGGCGCTGGCCGGGACATTTCGTCGCGAAGCTTAGCCTCGAGCCCGGCATGTTTGGATTGGAGCGCGTTGACGTGTGACGATGCCATTCATGTTCTCCTATAGATCGGGGGGCTGCCCCCGGGGAAAACGACTCGGCACAAGGCGGCCGGGCCGCTGCTTCGAAAGAAACCATACTAGGGTTAACTTGCAAAGCCCTTCATTTGAGTGAATCGATAGAAAAACAGAATCACGCGATGAAACAGTCCGTATCGGACCGTCCAATGATAAGGCTGCTGTCCGAATGAACGAGCAAGAACTGGTCAAGAAACTGGAACTGCTGAAGTCGGAACATCGCGATCTCGATGCGGCCATCATGGCCCTGACCGAGGCTGGTTCGACCGACCAGCTGCAAATCGCCCGCTTGAAAAAGCGCAAACTGCGCCTGAGGGATCAGATCGCGATTATCGAAGACACCTTGCTGCCGGACATTATCGCTTGATTTCATCCGCTTCGGACCTTTTTCGTCGCGGTAACAGTGCAGCTCGTCTCACTAACAACCGGGGAATTCTGTCCCGCACAGGGACGATGTAAAATCGCGTAAGGATAATAACCTTACCCATCTGGCGAAGTGAGATTGGCGGGCGTAGCGCAGCGATCAGATATGGATCAGCCCAGCAACCTTTCCCGCCCGATTATCGAGGCGCTGTATACCGAGGCACTTGTCCTTGCTGACGATGTGCGCGCCGTCTTTGCGCTCGGCACGAAAGAGCCTGTGACCGGAGAGAACGCAACGGTTCGCCTCGCACTTTCAACCGAGGGGCTGAAGACCACAACCCGAATGATGCATCTGCTGGCATGGCTACTCAATCAGCGTGCGTTTTTCTCTGGCGAGTTGACCGACAATCAGGTGCGCAACCACGGCGCGCTGCCGCAGGATCGCCCCGCCGATCCCGAGCAGCTCAAATTGCTCGAGCCGGAAACATGCGCGCTCATTGAAGAGACCGAACGCCTTCACCGGCGCATTTCCCGTCTTGATCAAGCATGGCGGCAGGGGCTGGAGGCGGCATCGCCCGTACAGGCCTTTCAGGAACGGATCGGACGCGAATGGGGCCTGGGCTAAACCGGATTGTGCATGTCAGTCAGCTGTATCGGCTGAGGTGGCCCGCTGTTTCCTGACCAGAAAGAAAAAGATAACAGAACCCAGATAGCTTGCGATCACCATGGCCGCCACGAACGGTATGCCTCCGCTCATTCTGGTCGTGCGGTTGGCAACCGGACCCAGCCACGAAAGCGCCGAATTCTGGGGATCGCTCGTCTGGCTTACCCAGTCGCCCAGACTGAAGAAATCGCCAAAAGCAAACACAACGCCTGACCCGGCCATTAGCGCCGCAATCGTATACACGGCGAGGAACATTCCCGCGACGCTCCAATGCATGCGCGCTGCAATAAAATAGCTTGCCGTTACCATCGCAAAGACGAGCGTCATGTAATTGGTAAAGACCGTGTTGGCCGTGCCGAGAAACTCGACGAACAGCATACCCTTTTCAAAATCCGTCATTCTTGCCCCCAATTTCGCCATCCTGGCCGAGCTTGCCTGCTAAGCTGCAGCCAGAGCTTTCCGCCAGCGCTCCAGCCGGTCGCTTCTGACATCATCCGACATGTCGGGCTCAAACCGTTTCAGATTGCCGCGCATCGCCTCGGCAGCGCCTGCAAGATCAGGGTAGAGCCCGCTGCCCGCCGCTGCCAGCATCGCCGCGCCCAGTGCTGTTGTCTCGACGAAATCGGGCCGTTCGACCGGAATGTTGAGCACATTGGCAAGATCCTGGGCCATCCATGTGTTGGCCGCCATCCCGCCATCGATGCGTAATGTTCCCCAGGGCGTACCGTCTGCCGAAAAGGCTTTGGCGAGATCGCTTGTCTGGTGCGCCATCGCCTCCAATGCGGCACGCGCAAGCTGCGGCTTTCCGCTGGCGAAACTGAGGCCGCAGATTACCCCGCGCGCCTCCGCCCGCCAATGCGGAGCACCCAGCCCGGCGAGCGCAGGCACGATGATCACGCCGCCGCTATCGGGAATGGAACGCGCCAGCTCTTCTGTCTGGCTCGCAACATCCACGATCCCCAGCGAATCGCGCAGCCATTGGACGAGACTGCCCGCGACAAACACCGACCCTTCGATCGCGTAGGTCCGCTTGCCCCCGATTTGAGAGAGGACCGTGCCAAGCAGGCGGTTATGCGACTGCGGGATCACCTCGCCCTGATTGGTCAGCACGAATGCGCCCGTGCCATAGGTGGCTTTCGTCTCGCCGGGGGAGAGGCAGGCCTGCCCAATCGTGGCGGCCTGCTGATCCCCCACCATGCCGGTGATCGGAATCGGGCTGCCAAACAAAGCGGCATCGCTTGTCGCAAGCTCTCCCGACATATCGATCACCTCGGGCAGCGCGCTACGCGGCACCCCGAGCAAATCGCACAGCCCCTGATCGAATTGCGCGCCCGCCAGTTCCAGCAGAAGGGTGCGGCTCGCATTGCTGGCGTCGGTGACATGGGCACCGCCGGTCAGCTTGTAGGTGAGCCAGCTGTCCACTGTGCCCAATGCCAGCGTTCCTTTTTCCGCCGCCGCCTTCACCTCTGGCACATTGTCCAGCATCCAGCGCATTTTGGTGCCGGAGAAATACGGGTCGAGCAGCAGGCCCGTGCGCTTCTGCACATCCTTTTCGTGACCCTCAGCGCGCAGCTCGATGCAGAACGGTTCGGTCCGCCGGTCCTGCCACACAATCGCCCGGGTCAGCGGCTCGCCTGTCGCCTTGTCCCACGCGACAACTGTTTCGCGCTGGTTGGTGATGCCGATGCCTGAAATGCAGGCAGCGCCGCCGGCTTTTGGGATGACTTCGAGCGCGCAAGCGAGCGTTTTTTCCCATATCTCGCCAGCGTCGTGCTCCACCCAGCCTTCACGCGGGTAATGCTGGGTCAATTCCTTTTGAGCGCTCGCGACAAACACGCCGTCGCTCGCAAACAGCATCGCCCGGGTTGATGTGGTGCCTTCATCCAAGACAAGAACATAATCTGCCATTCATTCTCTCTCCGTTTGCGGCAGTCCTAACCGGTTGAACTATGACTGCAAGGGGCGCAACACTCGACAGGCCATGCAGACGCCTGCATAGCATTGTCTATGGCTGGCATCCCTCCCAAACCGTGGCCCACTGGCGAGGCCGAGCAGGTTGAACCGCTGGTTAGGCGCGTGCTTGCGCCCAACCCGTCGCCCTACACCTACACCGGCACACAGACCTATGTTGTGGGACAAGGCGATGGCCCTGATTGCGCCGTGATTGATCCGGGCCCGAACGAAAGCGATCATATCGATGCGATTGTTTCGGCCGTAGCTGGCCGCACGATCTCAGCCATCATGTGCACCCACACGCACCGCGATCACTCGCCCGCAGCAGCGCCGCTGGCCTCACGCACTGGCGCGCCTGTGGTCGGCTGCGCGCCGCTGGTTCTGAAGACCGATTTGCCGCGTGCAGATGAAGCGTTCGATACCACTTATGCGCCTGACCGTGTGTTGGAAGATGGCGAGCAGATGCGCGGAACCGGCTGGACGCTGACCGCGGTCGCAACGCCGGGTCACACCTCAAACCACCTGTGTTTCGCCCTTGAGGAAAGCGGCGCGCTGTTCACCGGCGATCATGTGATGGGTTGGTCTACCAGCGTCGTCATTCCGCCCGATGGCGACATGGGTGATTATATGGCCAGCCTTGAAAAGCTGCAGGCGAGGGACGACAGCGTCTACCATTCGGCCCATGGCGCTGCGATAACCAGACCAAGGCAGCTGGTGCGCGGCATGATCGGCCACAGGCGGCAGCGGGAAAACCAGATTCTGAGACTTATGGGTGAGCGCGCGCGCCCGGTCAGCGACTTCATCCCCGACATGTATAAAGGCCTGGACGAGCGGTTGATCGGCGCAGCGGAAATGAGCGTCACCGCGCATCTGATAGATCTTGAAAAGCGCGGCCTGGCAGCGCGAGACGGGGAGATCTGGCAGGCGAATTGACCTTGCAAGCTGTTCTCCAGTAACCTGCTCGAAGCAAATCCGCCGGGGGGAAACAAATCATGGCGACAATTGCGACGTCGCAATCAGCTATGCGCTCTGGCGCCGAGAGCACGCGTTTTTTCACGGTGATGGCTTGCATCATGAGCCTGAGCATCATTGCAGGCTTTTCGGTTCAACTGGGATTTGGGCGCTCAAGCTTTGATGCGCCTTGGCCTTACCATCTGCACGGCATCATCTTCATGGGGTGGGTCGGGCTGTATCTGGCGCAGCATGTGCTGATTGGTGCCGGCAGGCACATCATGCACGCCTCGCTGGGCCGGGCGGCCTATCTTGCTATCCCAGCCATGCTCGTAACCGGCACCTACATCATGGTCGTGGTCGCCCAGCGCACCGGCGGCCCGTTCTTCTTTCACAAGAGCGAGTTCCTGTGGAGCAACATCATGGTGTTATGGTGCTTTGGCGCGCTCGCCTGGTGGGCGCTAAAACGCCGCCGCTACACAGGTTGGCATCGCCGCTTGATGCTTTGCGCCATGGCGATCCTGACCGGTCCCGGTCTGGGCCGGCTTTTGCCCGCGCCGCTGATGATCCCGAACAGCTGGCTGATCATCACTTGCATGACCTTTATCTGGCCGGTGATTGGCATGATCGCTGACCTGCGCTCGCGGGGCCGCGTGCACCCTGCCTATTTGTGGGGTCTGGGCGCCTATGCCGTGACCTTTGCGGTTTCGATGGCGCTGGCCTATTCGCCGATCGGAATTGCCGTGACCGAATGGGTGGTCGCCGGCACACCGGGAGCTGCACGTCCGATGGAGCCGTTCCTGCCTGACGGGTTTAGTATCTGAAGTGGTCATAGGCTGGCTGCGACTTATTCTTCCGCAGTCTCAATCGGGACCTCCCTAAGGGAACCCGGCCTATAGCGTCCGGCTCGCCATAGTGCGGTTACGTTCTGAACGGCTTGACCGTTTTTCCACGTCCCGATTTGAAAGACCTGCCCTTTGTCGTTCCAAACGACACCCATGCCATTGAACCGGCCTTTTGCTTGTCCTTCATACCAATAACTTCTGGTTGAACGATGGACTTGAGGGCCTTGAACGTTGGGATCTCCCCATAGCTCAATTGTCACAAAGCCGGAGCCGCTCCGGTTGTCCACCCACCTAATATGAGCCGGGCCTGATTGCTTTGAACCGTTAAAGCTACCTTTATACCACGCTCTCTCAGTCGTATTATTCGCGTTTGCACCGTATTCTAGGATCCCAATGCCTTTGCATCCGATGCTTGGGGCGAAATAGCAAAAATGGGTATTTCCTAAAAAGTCTAACGACTGATTCCTCACTGTGCCATAGCCATCATTAGAAATCGTCGTGCCTTGAACCGATGCCTCCCCTCGATAAGTCCGTTTTTGATCGCCATAGATTTCGAACCAAGCAACACCATTCTGAACGGTCGCCTCAGGCAGATTGTAAGTCGGCTTCGCCTTCTCAATGGCGCGTTCTTTCACCCGATCCGCCTCTTTCGCGACCGTCTGCGCTTGCTTCCGAACCTTACGCGCTTCGCTCACTACTCTTTGAAAGTCGCTGGGCAGCTGAGCGATATCAAACGCTTTGAAACGGCTTTTCGGAACCGCTGCGCCGGGCGTTTCGTCAATCGCATTGCTCGGCTGCGGCAAAAAGTCGCTCATCACATTGAGCACCCAATCAAGCCGCAAGGCGGTGGCAGAGCCGCTGTTGCCGGTGAACGCATCGGTGATGATCCCCACCGGAACACCATCGAACACGACCAGACCGCCGCTATTGCCGGGTCGGAAACCGCCGCTTCGGCTTTGATCCTTGCTGGTGAGCCGCAGATCAAACGAATCCTTTCCAGTCAAATGGACTTTGACAATCCGCTCCCCGCCTCCGGCATCAATAAACCGAACCTCGCGATCTGCGTTGCCGGATTCAATCGCAGCGAGGATTTGCGATTGGTTCGGCAGAGTGCCGCAATTGCTGGTGGAGCTGTGCGATTGCCAAATCACAGCCGCGTCAAACCGCGGATAGACTTTTCTCACCTGCGCAGGACCGTTGGAGCTTTTAAGCGGAAAAATATCTGGCTCGGAAGTCCCCTTCACCACATGCGCCGCAGTCACCGTCGCGCAGCGTCCAGCAACCTGAAACCGCGCGCCATTGCCTGCGTTCGCGGGGTCCAGCGGGTTGGAGATATGCACCGGATCGAGCCGGTTATC
>CALLQC010000070.1 GCA_938015255.1 uncultured Erythrobacter sp. | reverse complement strand
CGTCCGCTTGTGGGAACCAGAATTTCGGATATTCATGTCGTCGATGGGGTGCCTAGCTGATCGGTGTGAATAGGCCGATAACTGGACGACGGCTATTAGTGAGCGGACACAGCGGGTCCATTATCCTGATCGCATCAAAGCCGGGGGCCTCAACCTTTCCAGATTCGCTGATAATAATTGAAGAAATTGAGGCCCAGAATTTTCTCGATCCGCGCCGAGGAATGTCCGCGCGCTTGCAGCTTGTCGGCAAGTCTCTGGAACTGGGTCGGGCCTGAAAGGTCAGGCAAGAAGGTCACAACGCCAGGGATTTCGCCCTTCGCCGATATCCCCAGAGCGCGCCGTCGTTCAATCGATTTGCGCGTACGCTCGCGGGCCGCTTCGATATCGTCAACAGCGGTCAGCCCTCCATCGGTGCCGATTCCGACGTGGTCTTCACCGCACACATTGATCGCGTGTTCGATATGGTCAATCAGATCGGTCGCCATCGACATCCCGTCTTCGCGCAGGAAGGGCATGAAATAGATACCGACCGCTCCACCTTTTTCCGCGACCATGCGCAATTCGCGGTCGGTCTTGTTGCGTGGCAAGTCGGCCAGCGCCTGGCACCCTGTGTGCGTGATGCAGATAGGCTCTTGCGAAGCCTCGATCGCATCAAGGCACGTGCGTTCTCCGCTATGGCTAAGGTCAATCACCACTTTGTTCGCGTTCAATTCGGTCACCACGTCGCGGCCAAACGCAGTCAGGCCTCCATTTTCCGGCACCATTGAGCCGGCCCCAAGCTGGTTCTGGCCATTGTAGGTCAGTTGGATGATGCGCACGCCAAGTTCAGCGAAAATGGTCACACGGCTGGCATCCTCGCCCATCATCGCCGCGTTCTGGAACCCCTGAATGATCCCAATCTTGCCTTCATGCTTTGCGCGAAGGATATCTTCACCCGAGAGGACTTTGAGCAGTTGTTCGGAGTGGTTCTCAATCTGTCGGTTGGATCGGGCAACCGATCTGACGCTGTGTTCGAACGGTTCCGCATCGCCGGCCACAAAACCAATGGTTGTGTTAATCGCCGTCACACCCGAAGCGATCGCGTCGCGCAATGCGCGCGGATCCAGAGTTGAGGGAACATCTTTCGAATAGGGCAAATTGGGGTTGAAAATGCCGCCTAGATTATCGAGAACCAACGCGTCCTTGTAACCCGACCAACCACCTTGCGCCTGCGCCGTCAGCGTTTCCGCCATCACACCGCCTGAAGCCGCCGCCGCGCCCAGAGCGCCCGCAGAGCTGCACACAAAACCGCGTCTACTCAGCTTCATTGAAGGCTCCTGCTTCAAAATCCTCACGCGCGAAGCTGTGGCCATCTTTAACCGTTAGGACAACCGTCCGCAAATTGCCGATATCCTCCAGCGGATTGGCGCTAAGAAAAACGAGGTCCGCCCGCTTGCCCTCTTCGAGCGTCCCATGCGTTTCCTCGATCCCAATTGTCTTCGCACCCACCAAAGTGGCGGACCGAATGACTTCGAGCGGGGTCATACCCACTTGTTCGACAAGGATGTCGATCTCCTCAAACAGCCCCGGATAGGCGTCTTCAACGGGTGTATAGCTGTCCGTGCCGGTCGCAATTTCTACCCCCATTTGGTGCGCCACACGGGTCTGCTCGACAACGTAATCCAGCGAACAGTTCTGGCGCTTGGGCTTGCGTTCGGGGTTTTGGAGTTCTCGCTCTTCCACCAGCTTGTAGAGCCACACGGTCGCATCAAGGATGGTGCCGCGCGCCCTCATATCGGCGTAAATGGCGCGGATGCGCGGATCGCCAGGAGAAAGATTGGCGTAGTCAGGACTGAACGAGTGGTCGTAGACATCGGGCCGCTCGCTCGAGATTTCGAACACCATCCGGCACACATGCGAGATACTGTCGACGCCTGCCGCCACCACGTCGCCCGGCCCGGCGGGAAAAACGGTGCTGTGCGCCCACACCTTCATCCCCTGGCGGTGGGCCTCTTGGGTGATGCGGCGCACTTCGCTGGCTTCCAGATTGGCGTAGATTTTGACGCCGGTCGCAAAAGTCCCTTTCGCCTGAGCAACCGCCAAAGGCATATCGGTGTCGGGCGTGATCGCTTGCAACCAGGGCACTTCGCCGGGTGTTTCGCCTTGCGCCGAGGCGGCGGGACGCGGATCGGTGAAAAAGGACGGCCCCGCCATCAGAGCCGAATAATATATGTTGGGGCTAGCTGTCAGGTTGAGCTTCGCGCGGCGCGCTTGGCTGGCCAGAACGCGCGCATCGCCCGCCATATCGCGCACAGAGGTGACGCCGCTATAGAGGAAGCGTGCGAAGATGCGCGGGCCGTCCTTCGTGTCCACAAGCGGCCATGTGTGCACGTGCGTATCGATAAGGCCGGGCAGGGCGTATTGTCCGCTTGCATCAATAATCGCGGCTTCGGGATAGGACTTTACGTCGATCGAGCCTGAAGGAGCGACGCGCTCAATCGTTTCGCCTGTAATCACAATCGTCATATCGGGCTGCGCCGCGATTCCCGTCCCGTCGATTATCGTCACATTCCGGAAGATCGTCGTGCTCGCATTTTCCTCTGCCGTAGCCGGCAGAGCCAGTGCAAATGCAAAGGCAAAACCCATCAATCGATACAGCATCCTTAATTCCCCCATGGCGCCGAATTGCAGCGACGCAGCCCGTCATTAGACCCCATAAGCCTCTAACTCCACCCCAGCCAACTCGCTGTTTGGCAGCGTTCAGGTGTCCAATTACTGACAACGAGCATCCGACTTTGGGCAGATTGCTGGCTGACCGCAGTTGGGCCGGTAGCGGAACGTCTGCTCTAGGTTTCGAAGGATCGGAGAGCGGTCATTCCGCTTACGACCCAGTTTCAGACGAGGGAGAGAACGTGTCAGGCCCAGTGCTCGCATCCACTTTCTGCTCTAATTCACCAAAACGCCCAGCACGATAGGCCGCTTCGACTTCCGCAATCTCGGCATCAGTGCTCATCACAAAGGGACCGCGCTGTACAAAGGGTTCTCCGATCGGTTTACTTGTAACGATCACTGCATGGCTCTCAGAGCGAGCGCGTAAAGTTAGAGCTTCTCGATTTTGCCTCGCACTAATCGCTAAGGCTTCACCTGCTGGAAGTGTCACGGTCTGATTGCCAACAGTCACTTCGATCGCCTCGTCAACTGCAAGGATCCATTGTGAGTGTCCAAAAGCCACTTCGTGCTCGAAATGGCCACCCGCATCGATCTTCGCATCGAGGATCGTCATCGGTAGCGCAGGAGAAATAGCCCCCGTCACACCATTGCTCTCGCCCAACACGAGCCTTACCTTTGCGCCATTGCCTTTAATCACGGGCATGGCTTTCGCTCGGACATGGAGCGCCTCGGGGGCGTCATGCTTCATATGGGCGGGTAGGTTCACAAACACCTGCAGTCCGTGAGCTAATGCGCCGTGCATCGGCTTTTCATCATGCACCGCTCCACTTCCGGCTTTGAGCCAATAAAGATCACCGGCTTTCAGATCGATATCGTTGCCGAGTGAATCGCGGTTGTTAAACACCCCGCAGCAGTCTTCGAACAGAACTGTAACGGCAGACATGCCGGCATGCGGGTGAACGCCAAACGTGGGTTCGCCCATCAAGTAATGATCGACCATGACCAGCGGGTCCATAAGCCCATCAAACATCGCATGCTTAAAGCTGATGGCCTTGAAGCCCGTTCGGATCGATATGGGCTTGCCTGAAATTGGGGCGAGAGTGGAATCCGGCACGTGCTGGTTATGATCGACAGTTGGCTTAATTGCGGTTGATGCTTGGCGTTGCATTCTCAGTTCTCCGTTCGACTTAGTGCCTAACGAGTAGGCTCGCCGAGAGCGGGGCGCTTGCCGGACCCCGCCAGACTTTTGGCATCTCGCGCCAATTGAGCGTTTGAAGAGCGCAGCGGAACCCTTGGGGTTCTTGGAGCGAGCAGCGCGTTTAGTCCTCTATGCCGAGATACCTGAACGTCTGGCCCAAGGTATTGAACGTGCCATGTGCCAAGATCAGCGGCATGATATTACGCTTTCCAAACCACAGGTAGAACACGCCAAAGGCAAACCCTCCTGCACCCGTGACAAGAGCGCCATGCCACCCTTGATAGTAGGCGTGCCGATAGCCGAAGAAGGCGGACGAGATAAGCAAGGCGATAATATCCCCACGCAGACCGCCACCCAGACCTTCACTTGCGTTGCTTATGATGAAGGCCCGAAACAGAAGCTCTTCAAAGAACGAGCCGTGCGTCCAAACCAGAAGCATGATCAGGACATAGGCGACCAAGTTGCCTTCGATGTGAGAGAAGCGATCACTGGTGCCTACGTCTGCGAAAAATTGGTCAGCAACCAGCGCCATGAGCTGAGTGCAAACAACGAAGAAAGCCATGGCAAGTAGCGTGAGGCCAATCGTCTTGATCCAGCTTTCGGGCCAGCGAAAGCCAAGATCGCCCCAGCTGCGCCCCCGATGCCGAAGCAGTAATGTGGCTACAATCATTGCGCTAAAGGTTGATGCCGGACCAGCGTAAAGTTGGGTGATGGGAAGCAATGATTGTTTGACGGCAACCATCATCGCCACGACCAGAGCCAAGTCGCGAAAGGCGATGAGTCGCTCTTTGGATTGCGGTCGATCCACTTGTTCATTGCCACTTTCTTGAACCTGCGACATTGGGCTTACCTGTGCGTTTGTTGGCGTGAGGCATGGCGTTTACGAAGCCAAAGGCTCAAACCTGCGCCAGTCAGGATGATGAGAACTCCACCAGCAAACACCGCAAGCGCTGTTGGCAGTCGCGATGCGAAACTCAGGCTGTCGACCTTGCCGGTCTTCCAGAACACCCATTCGCCAGCCAATTCGGTTGCCAGCATCGGATTGCCAGTCGAGAGAACAACAATTCCATCTCCCGTAGCCGGGTCCAGTCGCGCCGCAGTGTTGATGGCAGGTTCATTGCTGCCGTCATGGCCAATGATATGTCCCCCGGCATTGTTGGACGCGTAAAGCATCGTGCCAAGCCCCCATATGTCCGCGCCCATTTCAGAAGCGTGAGGCTGACGCAGGAGGTCCATAGTCGAGGATGAGAGAACCGGGTTCGATCCGTCCGGAGCCTGCGCCATCACAAACTTACTCAGGTCCTCAGAGGTGGTAAACAAGGACGTGGCGGCGAGAGCTGTATACCAACGGAATGGCTCCGCTGTGCCGTCGGGTCTGAAATTCTCTGCCAGCCCAAGCTCCAGCGCTCTGGCATGATCAAACGTCGTTCTCTCCATACCCAGAGGGACAAAGACCTTGTCATCCATGTATTCAGCGAACGACTTACCAGAGACCTCTTCGATCAGGAGTTGAAGCAAGGTGTAGCCGCCTCCCGAGTAAGCGAAGCCTGAGCCAGGCTCGCTACCAAGAAGAGTTCTCCCATCTTTGCCGGGAGATGCATCCACAGCCTTAGTCAGCGAAGCCTCTAGAGATTGGCGATCCTGCGCTGCATCGAACCCGTCATAACCAAGACCGTCGCTAAGACCGGCTGTGTGGCTCAGCAAACGCCTCACTGTAACGCCTGATGCATCAAATTCCGAAGCCGGGAGTGTCCAGCGCGAGAGATAGTCCGAGACCGGCGCATCGAGGTCAAGCTGTCCCTCTTCGAACAGGGCCATGACACCCCAAGCCGTCAGCCATTTGCCGAGCGAGGCTACCTGGAAGACTGACTGTGCGCCGACCGCATCACCGTTGGACAGGTGAAATTCAGAGGCGGTCTCGCCACCCTCAATCAAGACAAAGCTTACAGTGCCGATGTTTTTGTCCTCGGCGATGGATTGCGCGGCCCGTGCAAATTCGATGGCATCTCCACTTTCGGCGAGCGCAGAATCTCCCCAGCCTTGATCGAGGCCTGCGAAGACTGCAGCGCCCCACAATGTGCAACAACCAATGGCTGCACCAATATGCATTAGAGTGGTCCGCATCTCACTGCCCTCCAAATTCGTTAGTGTCCGATAGGCCGGAGGCTTGCAGAACAGTCATTGGATCAAATCCTTGGACAAGTTCCTCGATGGCCTTTCGTTTGTCCGGCGCGTGATCGACATATGCCAAGGCCATCTGGCGGCCGATCCAGTATCCAAGATCGCTGCGCCAATCCTCTGCGACCCGGTTGTGGTTGAAGAACCAGCGGCCAAGGGCTGAGCCCGCTTCGGGAGAGAAAGTGGCCAATGTTTCGCCGCGCGCGACGCTTGCACGAAGCACTTGCCGGTCCGCATGAAACTGCTGGAAAAGCGCATCCATACGGGCCATGGCCCAAGCATCACGTTCGACATCCGGAACGCGTCCCAAGACCAAGGCCGCGATCATGTCCGCAACGCCTTCATGCAAAGCCAAAGTAAGCAGAGGGTCGTTCCCCAACCTGGCCTCGTCCAAGGGCGGCTGGAAGGAATGGACCGGTTCATGCGCGAAGAAATACCTGAAGGCGCTTCTGAACTCGGTTTCCGTCGGACTTGCGGCGCACAAAGTTTCAAGCCCGATGACCTGAACGCTCGGCGAAGCAATTCCAGCCGATTTTCCAGCGCCGATCACGACCTCGACGCGAGGCAAAGCCTCGTCGTAAAACAGCGCCGATAGAGCCAGGTAGATTGCCCTTAGATCGCGCTGCATACCCTTCGCGATGGGCAGACACCTTTGAATGGCGTCGCGATAAGTGGCCGGAGACCCCGCGATGGCGGAGTGGAGAGCCTCTGCTGTTCCAAAGCGAGTAGTCTGCATGAGGGCGAGACCCTCTCCTGCTTGAGACAGGTAGTCCGCTTCGATTTGTTCTAGGCTGGGCTTCTCCTCAGTTTCGACAAACAAGGCCGCAAACCGGTCTGCATCGCTTGTGTCGATGACCGCTTCCAGTGGATCTTGCGCGGCAAGCGGCGAAGCCAGTGCCACAACCGCAGCAGCCGCAAGAAGGGGGAGCTTGATCTGCATAATGTCCTCCAGCGCCTTGGATGGCGTCAAACCTGGCTGCTGGTGATCAGGGTGATCGAAGCGATGATATAGAGCCCGGAGGTCAGAATGCTGCCGAAGGACCGTGCATGATTGAGCAGCGTCCATGTCCGGGTATACTTCTCCCAGTAGATCCGGGCATCGAGACTGTCGTGATCGAGACGAGCAAGCGCGTCATTCATTGGAACATTACCAAACATCGTCACGAAAAAGACGCTGGTCAGATAAACCAAGGACGCCAGGATGAGCGTCACCAGCGCTGCGCCTTCGAACACAAACAGGCTGTAAATTGCAAAGATCGTTGAGAAGGCAGCGATCGAGAGGATGCCGGCGACGAACTGCGTTTTGATCACATCGCGGTTGATGTTCTGCATTGCCTCGATGCCGCCAGCTGGCTCCGTCTTCTTAAGGGCCGACATGATGAATTCCGAGAATGCCGAGAAATTGCCTCCGATAATCGCGCTCCAAAGCGCGAGGAAGAGGGCAAAATAGAGGGGCCAGTCATAGGTCATGGTTTGGGTGTCCTTTCATTGGTTTTTTCGGAAAGTTTCGACCGGCAGTGCGACCGGGTTGCCTCCGAACAGCCAGATCAGGCTGCAGTTGCCCACACACCGGTTGCGGCAACGTCGCGGGCGTATTCGGCAAAGTCTTTGGGTGAGCGGCCAAGCGCGCGCTCAACCCCGTCTGTCAGGTGCGCATTGCGACCATCGAGGACCGTCGAGAACAGATAGTCGAGCATCCAGATAACATCTTTAGGGGCGCCAGATTTGGTGAGCTCTTCGATAAAAGCGTCATGCGGCACATCGACGAAGGTAATTTCCCGCCCCGTCGCAGCAGAGAGGTCTGCTGCTATATCAGCCATGGTCATCAGCCTTGGGCCTGTGACTTCGTAAATCTCGCCATTGTGCCCGTCTTCGCTGAGTGCAGCGACGGCCACATCGGCAATGTCATCGACATCGACAAACGGTTCTGGTGTGTCACCTGCTGGAAGAGTAATCGCTCCGCCAAGCACCATCTCAATGAAGGCACCTTCAGAGAAATTCTGGCTGAACCAGCTGGCGCGGACAACCGTCCACTCAAGGCCGCTTTGCGCTACAATCTGCTCGCAGTCCTGCGCTTCCTGTTCGCCGCGACCGGATAACAAAACGAGGCGCTTGACGCCTTTCAACTTGGCGCGCTGGACCAAAGCGCTGATCGCATCCTTCGCCCCTGGCATTGCCAGATCCGGGGAGTAAGTGATGTAGATGTTCGAGACGCCCTCAAGCGCGGCATCCCAGCCTGCTTCTTTGTCCCAGTCGAACGATGGGAAGGAGGAGCGAGAGCGAATGCGAACCTTGTGCCCCTTTTTGATCAGGCGGTCCGCAACTCTCTTTCCGGTCTTGCCGGTTCCACCGATTGCCAAGGTGATCGGTGCATTGTCGGTTTGAGTAGCCATGTGCTTGTTCCTGTTTGTTGGAGACAAGCTTGGGATAGGTGAGTAGCCTCAGTGTCTCTTGCCCGACAACGACAAGATTTGTGCAAATGGCGTCAGCGGCCTGTTTGTGACTCCAAACGATAAGAGCGGGGCGTTTCGCCCGCCCAACGCTTGAAAGCTCGAGTAAAGCCGCTTTGTTCAGCAAAACCGGTGAGAAAGGCTATCTCTGCAAGGCTATAATTTGTCTCACGAAGCAGTTGTTGGGAGAGCTCTCTGCGCGCCTGATCCACGAGGCTTTGAAAGGACTTTTCCTGATCTGAGAGCCTTCGTTGCAGGGTCCGCGCGCTCATTCCAAGCGATCCTGCGACGGTTGAAAGGGTTGGCACACCTTCGCTCAGCATTTTGGCGACCACCATGCGCACTCGTTTATCAAGGCTTTCTGGCTCGGCATGCTTTGCAAGCTCTGCTTCGAGATGTTGGTCAAAGAACTGAGCAATAGTCTCATCACCAAGCTTGTTGGGCACATCAAGGCTTTCATCGCTGACAAGCAATGCGTCGCGTCCAGAGTTAAAATGAACTGGGCAGTTAAAGTGCTTCTCATAGACGGCGGGGGCACCGCGCGCGCCATGCTTGAAGAAGACACCGAGCTGCTGAAAGGGCTGAGAAGCAACTTCTTGGCATATGGTCATTACCGAGGACATGCTGGCCTCGTTTGAAAGAAGCATACCTGGCCCAGCATTGCCTGCCTTATCCAGGCTGAAGAACCAGCCATCCTTGCCTTGCTCAAGGCTATAGGTTTCTGCGTTGCCGAGCACGTGGCCGTAGCGCGCCGATCTCACAAACGATCCGCGCAAGTTCGGTGCAGATTTCCAGGCAAGACCAAAAGCACCGTACTCATCACTCTTCATCGTGGCGCCAATGCGAAGAGGCAACGTCAATCCGTCAGGATCGCGCTGCGCCAAGGTTGCAAAGAAATCATAGAACTGATCGGCTGCAACCATCAGCTTGGGGTCTATTGTTCCATCGGTCGGGACACCCATGCTCTCCAGCAGGTCTCGTGTCTCAACGCCTCCACCAACATGGGAGAGAACCTTGTGAACGTAGAGAGATGTGATCTCGCTCATTGCATGCCCCACTGATCTGGGGGCAACTTACCAACTGCGCCAGTGACCGCAAGTTAGGCTTCCAGCTGAAGGTAGACCACCGTGAAAGTAAGAGTGTTGGCGGCTCCATGAGCAATCATGAGAGGCCAGATATTGCGCTTATACAGGATATAAAGAACGCCCAGGGTCACCGCTATGCCGCCGGTAGTGACGAGCCCGCGCAGCCCCGAATAGTAGACATGGCCAAGGCCGAAGATCAGGGCGGGTACCAGCACACTGAGCGCGCTCGCCCAGGTCGAGTTACCCAATGCCTCGCGCAGCTTCCCGATCATGAAACCTCGAAAGTACAATTCTTCAGCGGGACCGGCGAACCAAACTATCGCCAACCAGAAAATGTAGAGCCGCGTATTGCCTGCAACATCACCAAAGCGATCTTGAGCTCTGGAATTGTCGGGCTTCATGTAGTCCAATCCAAGCGCTTCACCAGCGAGGCTAAGAGCGGAGGCGGTCGCCAGGATCGCAAAGAGCGCAAGCAATGCCTGGAACGGCAGCAGTGCGAAGCCTTTTCTCGACTTGATCTTGACCAGGCCAATCCACGACCAGTTTTCTCCCATGGATCTCAGATAGAAGAAGATGACTGACAACATGATCCCGAGCGAGACCGGTCCGCTGTAACGCCAGATGAACTGGTCAAGAACAATCTTCAGCAGGTAACCGAGCGCAACAATCGCGCAGAAATCGATGAGGGGCCGAAAGCGTGATTGGGTGTTGAATAGAGCAGTCATTCAACTGAGCTAGGCTCAATTCGCCTAAGGCTCTTGCCGGACTCCGCCAGAGTCTTGCCCATCCACGCCAAGCGGGCGCGAGAAGGGGCTCATTTGTGGAGCGCGAACTGGTCTCAACCGAAATCGAGCATCTTGATCGGAAAGCCCGCTTTCACCTCCAGAAGCGGACGCTGACTAGGTTTAGGCCAGCGCCCAACTCCAGTCAGATCTCGGTCTTCTCGGCGAGTGTAAGAGCGTCTTCTATGTCGACGCCAAGGTATCGGACTGTGTTTTCAATCTTGGAATGACCAAGCAGAATTTGGATCGCTCGGATGTTCCCTGTGGCCTTGTAGATGATCGAGGCCTTCGTTCGACGAAGCGAATGTGTGCCGTACTCCTCCGGACGCAGGCCAAACGCTTCAACCCACTCATCGACAAGCCGAGCGTATTGTCGCGTGCTCAAATGACGGGTGTGATCCACTCGGCTCGGAAAGACAAAGTCTTCGACGTCACCTCCTCTTAGTTCCAGCCAGGCAAACAGGCTTGCTCGCGTGTCTGCCGCTATCTCGAACTGAACGGGGCGTCCCGTCTTGCGCTGCGTTATCGTCGCGCGCCTCCTGATTTCCGGACCACTTACTAGGTCACCAATCTTCAGCTCAACGAGATCACAGCCTCGTAGCTTGCTATCGATCGCCAAATCAAACAGCGCTCGGTCTCTGATGCGTTCCTCCCGATCTAGGAAGAAGCGGATCGCCCAAATCTGCTTTTGGTTGAATGGTCGTTTTGGGCCGATTTTCGCGCCAAAGTTCCAAGGCACTCGGTTTTGAGCAGCAGGGTCAAAATGTGAATACGTCATTGTCATTCTCCTTGGCCGGAATGGCCTCAGAGAATGTCCGCTTTCAGGGACTAAGATCTTGAATGGCTAGGTCTTAGACTGGGGCGCAAAGCCGTCATTCGCCAAGATCCGTTCTGCACTATTTCCCCTAGCGTAGGTTCGGCTATTCGTACCAACCTGTAAGTACAGCTTCCTGTGCGGACTTAACCATTTGTGCTTTGCCTTTCGCGATCCAGTCTAGCGGGCTATCAGGACCCATTCCTTGCGGGTGCTGGTGGCTCATCCAGAATGCAGCGCGCTTCTCATCTCGCGCCATCCATATCGCGGGATTGAAAACGTCGAGAAGAGGGCGAAGCTGCTTCTTAGTACTATCAGACAGCTTCGGCCGAGATAGCGAAGATGGTGAAACGTCAATCACAGAAGCCAACTGTTTCTTGGTAATCATCAGCGCTATGGCGAGGTCCGCCGCCTCAGCTCCGGTTTGTGGCACTGGCCATTTGCGTTCGAACATTGGTATTTCGCTCATGTTACTACGCCGCCTCTCACTCCCAAACTGCGGTCGGTTCCAAAAATGAATGCTACCATTTTTATTTTCGCCAGCCTCGTTTACAATTGCCCTATGCGGATAAACTCCGACAAATCATTGCAAGTCGCGCGCCAGACATTCGAGCGGTTCGGGCGAAGTTGGACTGAGGTGCGAAAGCACGCGGTCCGCCGCGATGGCATGCTGGTCGTCGATAGTTCAAAGTATGCAGACGAGAAGCGGTCTGCTGACAATGTATCAGACGATCGGAACGCATAGTTTACCTCGATCCGCCTGTTTGAAAATCTGCAGACCACGCGACCTGTCAGCGAGCGACAGGAAATTTCTCTTGTAGTCTTCCCAACCTGCTCCTCCGGTGTTCTCGCGGGCGCAAAAATGCAGCTCATGGGTGAGCGCGATCTTCTGCCTCAGAGCGGGGTAGCGACGGGCGTAGAACGCAAAGTCGTCGTGTTCCCGACCTTCCGCCATCGCTTGCGCATATTCGTCGCGACAGGCCCTTGTATCGCGCGCCCATTGCAGAACCGGCGCACGGTAGCCCTGATAGAGCGAGACAAGCCGACGGCGACAGTAGCGATTTTCGAGCCACTGCCACCCGTCGTTCTTCGGCGTTCCCAAATGGAAGATAGTCGTCATTCCGCGTTGATCTCGGCGACGAACGCTTTAGCGAGCTCCATCGCTTCCTCTTGCGATTGAGGCCAAACGCGGAGGCGGTTCTTCGCCTCAAGCAGATACACTTTCTCGCCGTTGTGCTGAGCGAGCAGCTTGCGCATATCGCCGACGTCCCTGTGGCGAATGTAGCGCTTCTCCTCGATCACTTCGTCAAAGAAGACAATGGCGGTCGCGAGAGCATTCGCAATGACATGGGTCTGACGACCCTTCGGCATACTGGTCATGGGATGAAACCCTTCTGCATGACCGGCCAAGAACGTGCCGCCGATCAGACCATGGCTGAGGCGTCACCGGCTTTTGCCGTGGCCCTCAGTTGGCGCGTCGAATGCGTCCGATGCAGAAGGTAGGTTCGATCAACATGCTCACGTTCTGATCGATGGACGCTGAATGTGCAAGCAGATTAAGCAACAAAATCAGTTGCCTGTCTAAACGGTGGAGACTGATCGGACGAACCTATGCGACCAAATCGACTCGGAGTAGAGTATTGGGATGAGTGTATTGCGGACAAAGATGCCAAAGTATTTGAAACAGCTTGCCGCTGTTTACGAACGGAAGAAGGACTCTACTCGTCACGGCCTAATCGCGAACGGACGTTGGGAACTCCGTGAGGGCGTGGATTTCGATAACTACAACGAAAGCACAGGACACTCGCTTGTGCTATTTGCTCCTATGGAGGCGTTAGCTGAGATAGAACCGGACGACCTGACGATACTCTCCAATGCCATTCAGGCGGACATTCAGCGTATCTCAACGGCTCAAAACGAACACGTCCACGATGTCTTGCTTGAAGCCGAAGACGAGAATGATCCAGAGTACCAAGGCGCGACGCCGTTTTCCGATAAGCCAACAGTCAACCCCGATCACGTCTCTATTTGGAAACCGGGCCTAGCGCGCATTTTCATCAGCCACCGTGATGGTGAAAAGGCGCGAGTGCAAAATCTCGCAGACGCACTCGAAGGCTACGGAATGTCCTGCTTCGTTGCACACGAAACGATCCCCGCCGATGAAGAATGGCAAAAAGTCATCGAAGATGGGTTAGACACAATGGAGTTGATGGTCGCCGTAGTTACCGACGATTTCCATGACTCCGTCTATTGCATGCAGGAGGTGGGTTATGCGCTTGGGCGAGGCGTTCCTGTAATTTCGCTTAAAGTCGGAAAAAAGGATCCGCGTGGGTTCATCTCGAAGAAGCAAGCGCAAAAAGGTTCTCTCGATAATCCGATCAAGGCGGCAAAGGATTTGTTTCCCACCATTGGCGACCGCCTTCGGAGACTAGAACGATTGAACGACATTCTCGTAAACAGCTTCTGCGGCGCTCAGGATTGGTCAGATGCTCGCTCTCGGTTTGAAAGGCTTAAGTCACACGTTGAGAAACTGACGCAGGAGCAGGTTTCGAAGATCGTAGCTGCGTTCGCAAAGAACGATCAATTGTATCGAGCAGCTTATCTTGTGAATCACCATCGCAGGCTGATCAAATATCTAGATAGTGCCACCGACGGCAGTTGGGTCATCAAGGACAGGAAGCTGGTCGATCAAAACACTAAGGGTGGATACGATGACCTCGACGACGATGTGCCGTTCTAATGATTGATTGGGCGGCAACAGGATCGATGATCGGAGCCCTCGCGTCGTGGGCTGGCGTGGCTGCGGTTGTTTACGCGGCGTGGCGCGCAGCGAACACCATCGACGGCTTTCGACAAGAGAAGTTGTTCGAACGTCGACTTGAAACAGCCGATGATGTGTTGACGCTCGCCTATCGCATCAAACGCAATCTTGCGGCCGTTCGAAGTCCCATGAGCGGCGGCAACGAGAGTGAAGCGGCGCACGAGATCCTCAAAGGTGCGAAATGGTATCAGAGCCTTCCCGAAGACAAGCAGCGGCAAGCACAACAAGGGCAGTTAATCCGACTGCGCTTGAAACGATATGATGCTGATTGGGAGCGCATCTTCGACGTTATGCCGAAGGCGAGGGCGTATTTCGGTGAAGACGTCGAAGCACAGCTTCAAAAACTTTGGCAGCAGGTGACGCGAGTGAATGTGTCTGCCGATATGTATTCGACCGACAAAAGGACTGACCACGATTTCACAACGAAGATTGAGCAAGACATGTGGGATATGGGAATGACCGTCCCCGAACGTAATCCGATTGGCGTCGCTGTCGATGAGGCGATTGATTCGCTTGAGAGCGTGCTCCTGCCGATTTTGCGAGACCCATCACTGGGCACCTCACAAAATGCTCACAAACCGCAAATCGCGTCTGACGAGAATTCCGACTAACCGCTTGGAAAGTTTGGTGGACGCACTAGGGTTCGAACCTAGGACCCGCTGATTAAGAGTCAGCTGCTCTACCAACTGAGCTATGCGTCCGTGCCGATTGAAGCATCGGAGATCCGGAATTTCATGGCATCAGACGATGCGCCTAGAATCTCCGGAGGCGCTGCATATAGCGACCATTTCGCGGATGAAAAGGTTTTATGCTGCGCTGCGGCGATTGCTGTCAGCGAGCCGCTTGCGCATCTCCTCTGTGAGGTCGATGCGCGATTCCAGCGCGTCGTGAAGGTTGCGATCAACCTCTACGAGCTCAAGCTCCTCTAGCGCAGCAACTGCTTTCAGCGCTTCGCGCTGCGAAAAGTCGGTCACCAGATGAAGCTGGCGCAGTGTCGTGGTTTCACCTTCTTGCTCACGAGCAGAAAGTGCATCCATGATTGCGCGCGCGCACAACGAAACAGGGTCGGCCGAAGCGTCCTTGACCCGCGTGAATGAGGCCAATTTTTTCCGCATTTCTGCACCTTTTCCGCGCAAGCGAAACATCGAAGTCTCCGTTTTTGTAAACTGGTGCCTGGCGACAGGGTCCGTTGGGGGGGAACCCGCCGCCAGGGCTTTCGCGCTCAACTTAGTATCCGGCAGAGCCGGACTTACGACCCGAACGCGGGCGATCTTGCGAACGACCGTCCTCCTTATGGGCTTAGTTGACGTTTACGGAAAGTCGCCTAGTTGGGTGACGTGGTGTAAAACAGTGTAACGATGCAATCACATTTCGCCCGGATAGAAGCATTACGCGAAGTCAGCGAAGTAATGTGGGCGGCTGTCGAAATTGCCGAGCAACAAGGTATAGTTCGGCAAAGCTATCATTTTACACCTCTTTTTGAACCGCCGACATCGGAGCGAACAGTTGTGCATGCGCAAGGCTTCGACCCGGCCTGGCTCAAGTGTTATGACGAATCGGACTTTCGCCAAAAAGATCCAATACCTGAAAGAACGATCAAACACGCTGCGCTGCTGACATGGAAAGACGCGCAGAATTTCGGACCAAACACGCCCGAGAACGAAGAATACTTCGCAGCGATGAAGCGATTTGGCTTGGTCCATGGCTTTGGCCTTCCGCTATTCGGCCCCAAGGGGAGAACCGCTTATGGTTCCTTCGACTTTGGCAAACCGCTTGATCGTGTTGGTGCCGACAATCTTGGAACTGTGCGCGCAGTCGCCCAGGCAGCGCATCAGCGGGTCTGTGTGCTGCTCGACAAGGCGCATGAGCCGGTCGAGTTATCACAAAGGGAGCAAGAGGTTCTGGATTGGATTGCCCGGGGCAAATCTGCCTCGGTCATTGCTGACATACTGGCAATCTCGCCTGATACGGTAAAAACCTATTCGAAGCGGATCTATGCGAAACTTGGCGAAGCGGACAGAGTAGGGGCGGTGGTCAAGGCGTTGAAACTGGGCCTTGTCTCCCCCTGAAGTCTAACCTGCCAATCCCGTCCTTGGCGCGCGTCGGTTCCAGCTGTTCACCATCATCAACGCGCCGATGCAGATCATGTTGGTGAGCATGGATGATCCCCCGTGGCTCATGAACGGCAAGGGGATGCCAACAACAGGTGCGAAGCCCATGACCATGAGCAAATTGACCGCGATGTAGAAAAAGATTGTTGCCACCATACCGGCGGCCAGCAAGCTTGAGAAGCGGTCCCGCGCATCCATAGCCACTCGCCAACCCCAGCGCAGGATCAGAGCAAACATTCCGATTACAAACAGGCCGCCGATAAAGCCCCATTCTTCAGCCATGGTGGCGAATACAAAGTCTGTGTGCGGTTCTGGCAGGTATTGCAGGTGGCTTTGCGACCCGTTGTTGAAGCCTTTTCCGAAAATGCCACCGGAACCGATTGCGATTTTCGATTGGGTAATGTGATAGCCCGCGCCGAGCGGATCTGCCTCTGGATTGAACATCGTTAGAACCCGGCGTTGTTGGTACGGCTGCAGCGCAAGATAGAATAAGGCGGGCGCCGCCGCTGCCGCTGCGGCGCCGGCACCCAGAAACCATTTAAGCGGCAATCCGGCCAATAGCATTACGACCACTCCGCCAAATGCGATTGCGAGCGATGTCCCCAGATCAGGCTGCAACAGCACAAATGCCACGGGAACCGCAATAAATGCGCCTGGCACCAGAAGGGCACGCCAGCTCGTAATCATACCGAGCGGCAGGCTGGCGTAAAAATGGGCCAGTGTTACCACGACGACAGGTTTCATCAGCTCTGACGGCTGAAGAACCATGAAACCGAGATCGAGCCATCTTTGGCTGCCCCCGCCAACCTGCCCGATAATTTCAACCGCGATCAGCAGTAGAAGCACAGCGACATAAGCGGGATACGTCAGAAACTTCACGAGTTCGCGCGGTAATGAGGCGATAACAGACGCCATCACCATCGCGACACCAAATCGCAAGAGGTGAGACGATGCAAACGGGCTCATTGACCCGCCGCCCGCTGAATACAACACTGCTGCCCCAAACCCGACAAGCAGGAATAGCGGGATCAGCATGCTCCATGGTTGACGGGCAATCGGGGCAGGTATGACTGTGTTCATGGCCGCGTTACCGCATCAGGAGGAGGCGAACCCGAGGCTGCCTGATCCTCGCGCGGTGCAATTGCGTCTTCGGCAATCGCTTCGGACTGCCTTGCCGCAACGCGAGCCTCAGCCTCGACCTGGTCAAAGATGTCCTCGTCACGGCGAGGCGGCGGTGTGACCGTTGCGCCGCGCTCGGCCGCGTAGGCCGCATAACGCTTTTCAAGGCGTTCCTGCGCCGTGCCGCCCCACTGCTTTTCCAGGGCTGTGAGCGCTGCAAGGCCTTTTTCAGGATCGAACATAAAGGTCATTACGTCGCGCGCGATCGGGTATGCGGAGCCGGAGCCCCCTCCATGTTCGATCACCACTGCGCCGGCATAACGTGGATTTTCAAGCGGTGCGAAGAAAGTGAACAGGCCGTGGTCGCGATATTTCCATGGCCCGCTTCGGCCGTCCGACACGCTAAGCGAAACGACCTGCGCGGTGCCCGTCTTCCCAGCGATTTTGATGCCATCGAGCGGGAGTTGCGCGCGCCGCGCGGTGCCGGCTCCGTTCACAACCTCGCTCATCGCGTCGCGTATATGTGTAATGAATTCGTCGCGGAAATCATAACTTACGAAATCCTTCGCGGGCCCATCGATAATCAGTCTCGGGTTGACTCTGCGACCTGTTGCGAGCCGGGTGCTCATAACCGCAAGTTGAAGGGGGCTTGTGAGGTAATACCCTTGGCCAATTGATGCGTTGACCGTGTCAAAGGGCTGCCATTCGCGCCCGAACTTGTTGAGCTTCCAATCGGGTGTCGGGACTGTCCCGTAAAACTGGCTGGTTACGGGCAGCGGGTATTCCTGACCCAGGCCAAGATCCTTCGCAAAACTGGCCACCGTGTCAAAGCCGACCTGCTGCGCAAAATGATAGAAATAGCTGTCACAGCTTTGAGCAATCGCTTTTGTCATATCGACGACGCCGTGATTGCTGTGGCAGCGGAAAAAACGATTGCCAATCCGCCTGCCGCCGCCGCACACGATTGTCTCTCCTGGGTCTACACCCTCCTTAAGGAATGACATACAGTGCATTGGCTTTACTGTTGAACCGGGGGGATAAAGCCCCTTAAGGACTTTATTGCGGAGCGGAACGCGCTGATCTTCGCGCAGCATCGCATATTCAACGCTGCCAATCCCGTCAGAAAAGCTGTTGGGATCGAAGCTCGGCATGGAAGCCATGCAGAGAAGGTCTCCGGTCGCGCAGTCCATCACGACCACGGACCCGCTTTCAAGACCAATCCGGCGCGCAGCATAATCCTGAAGCGGGCCATCAATGGTCAGCTTGACTGGGTCGCCCTGAATATCGTCACGGGTTTCCAGATCGCGGATGATGCGGCCAGATGCCGTTACCTCTACGCGGCGCGCGCCCGGCACGCCGCGCAAATCCTGTTCGAATTGCTTTTCAAGGCCATCTTTGCCGATCTTGTATCCCGGCGTGATGAGCAGCGGGTTGCGATCCTGCTCGTATTCCTCCGCAGACGCAGGCCCGACATAACCAATCAGGTGGCCGACGCTGGAAGCGGTTGGGTAGAAACGGGAGAAACCGCGCTGCGGAACCACGCCCTGCATGTCCGGTAATCGCACGCTGAGCGCAGCAAATTGTTCGTAATTCAGGCCGCTTGCAACCTCGACAGGAGCAAAGCCGCGCGCGGTTTCCATCTCCTGCTTCAGGTCGGCGATACGCGCTTCGTTCAGCCCGAGCAGGGCACCGATCTCGTCGATCGTCTGATCCGGGTCCGTCAACCGCTCGGGGATCACATCGACGCGAAAATCGGCGCGATTGGAGGCGAGGGGAGCGCCGTTTCGATCCAGTATCCAACCCCGGCGCGGTGGTATCAGCGTCAGGTTGACACGGTTGCTTTCGGATTCGAGGCGGTATTTCTCGTTTTCGGCAATTGCAAGATAGCCCATCCGCACCGCCAGCAGCACGCCAATTCCACCCTGGATCGATCCGATCACCATGCTGCGCCGGTCAAATGCGTTTTTGAGCATGGAAGCGTTGACAAGGGTGCTTGAACGCTTTGCGCCGCGCTTTTTGCCCAGACCCAGCATCAGCCGACCCTCCGCGCGCGCGCAAGGCGGAACATATCGAACCACGCGACCATCCGCGCGAACGGCGGATAGAGCAGGATAGCAATTGCTATCTGCGGGATCGCCGCGACAAACATGGGCAGGGTTAAAGGAGCACCGGAAACAACCATGGCGAAAACGATATACAAAACCATCGCTATCGCTGCGGTGAACCAGTCCTGCCAGAACCCGCGCCAGGGAAAGCGGGTTTCAATGAATTCGAGCACAATCATTGTGACCGACCATAGCAGGATTGCGCTGCCAAAGGGCTGGCCGCTGAACAGATCATCAAACGCGCCCAGAGGGACGCCCACCCATAGGGGCAAGAAGCCAGGCCGCATGACGCGCCAGCAAAGCAGCATCAAATATCCCAACGGCGGCAAAATCGGCATCGCTTCGGCCACCAGAACGGTCGGAATGAGTGACCCGAGCAAAATGGTAACATACGGCACAGTGTTCGCGCGCCAGGGGTTCTGAACGCGGTTGATACCGCCGGAATATCGGCTCGCGCTGCGCTGAGGCGGTCCCAATCTGTCCATCAGTTCGCGGCCTCGCCGCCATCCTCTGTCTGATCGAACGGTGAATTTTCAGAGCTGAGAGATGCGTCGACCGCTTCCGGTTCAAACTTTGGTTCTACCGAGACGAAGTCCGTCGCAGAAGGTGCAGCGACCAAACGTGCAAGGCCGCCATCAGGGGTCTTTTCGCTCAGAATGGCGACTGCAACGTTCGGTCTGTAATAACCGCCTGCACCGCTGGTTACAAAAACATCGCCAACTTCGAGTGGGTTCAGCCCAAGATTGATCAACCGGATACGCAGCAACCCATCGCCGCGGCCCTCGGCAAAGGCGACCGTTTCATCGGTTGACCGGCGCACCGGCAGCACGCTCTCGCTATCCGTCAGCAGAAGAATTCGCGATGAATTGCGCGCGACTTCAAGAACCCGCCCTACAACTCCGCGCGCGCTTCGGACCGGCATGCCAACCTCAATTCCATCCGAGCGCCCTTTACCGATATACGCGAACCGGCGGCTGCTGGTGGGGCTTGAGCCGACGAGACGTGCCACCGCTACAGGTTCGATTTCGCTTTCGGATAGAGCGACCAGGGATTTCAGGCGTTCATTCTCCTGCGCCACCGCCTCAACTTCTTTGAGACGGATGCGGGCCTCCTCTACCTCTTTGCGCAATGCTGCATTCTGACTGCCAGCGTTCCAATAGGCCTTGATGTTTTGCCACGTGCTGCCGCTGGCATCGCGCACTTGTGCTGTGCCTGTGCCGACAGGGGCAATCGCATCGCTTGCACCGCTTCGAAGAGGAGCGAATGCGGCCGGTTGCCACAGGGATAGGACGAGCAAAGCCAGGCCGAGCAGCGCGCCGAGACCGGCCAGCAGATATCCCGTGAAGACCGAATACTGGGCCTTCTTGGAAAAACCCGATGATCGGCGCGATGAAGGCGGCGCCATGCCCCATTTTCCCTTTTCAAGCTCCGGCGTTCAAAGTTGCTGCCAGAGAAAAATCAATTCCGCTTACGCGGTCATCAAGACACCGCGATAAATCGGATCTTCCATTGCCCGGCCAGTGCCGATTGCGACGCAGGTGAGCGGATCTTCGGCGATGGAGACGGGAAGGCCGGTCTCCTCACGCAGATGTTCGTCAAGACGGCGTATAAGCGCTCCGCCTCCGGTCAGCACGATGCCCTGATCGACGATGTCGGCGGCGAGCTCCGGTGCGGTGTTTTCCAGCGCGATGCGCACACCTTCGACAATCGCGCCAATTGGTTCATTGAGAGCTTCGGCAACGTGGGCCTGATTGATCGTGATTTCCTTAGGCACGCCGTTCACTAGATCGCGGCCCTTTAGCGTTATGGTTTCGCCCACACCGTCTTCGGGGACCATGGCAATGCCGTAATCCTTCTTGATCCGCTCCGCAGTGGCATCACCGATCAGCAGATTGTGGTGTCTGCGAACATAAGAAACGATGGCTTCATCCATCTTGTCTCCGCCGGTGCGAACGGACGTGGTGTAGGCAAGGCCGCGCAGTGAAAGAACGGCAACCTCTGTAGTGCCGCCGCCGATATCGACGACCATCGAACCGACAGGCTCTGTCACCGGCATGTCCGCGCCGATTGCGGCAGCCATCGGCTCAAGGATCAGGTGAACTTCGGACGCGCCCGCATTCGACGCGGCATCGCGGATCGCGCGCTTTTCGACCGAGGTCGAGCCCGAGGGCACACAGATCACGATCTCAGGATAACGGAACAGGTTCCTTTTGCCGTGGACCTTGCGAATGAAGTGCTTGATCATCTCTTCCGCGATTTCGATGTCGGCGATAACACCATCGCGCAGGGGGCGGATCGCTTCGATGGAATCGGGGGTCTTGCCCATCATCATCTTCGCATCGTCACCAACAGCTTTCACCCGCTTGATGCCGTTAATGGTTTCGATCGCAACAACTGATGGTTCGTTCAGGACGATTCCCTGATCCTGCACATAAACCAGCGTGTTGGCTGTGCCCAGATCGATGGCCATGTTCTGGGAACCGAATTTGAAGAGATTTGCAAAGAAGCTCATTTTATCGTTCTGTTTCCGTGATTTCCGAAGCGAAGTTGCGCCGGTAGCCCGTATTGCTGACAACACAGCCCGAGCCGACCGGTTCCGCCTAGCGAATCCGCACGGGAAACGCCAAAATATTTGTTGACCAACACCGGAATTATCCTCCGTCCTACTCGAATTTGCGGTGCAGGGGCGCTAGTCTGCGACAAATGCCGCAAATTCGCCGCCTTCCAGACGATTTGGTCAACCGTATTGCCGCCGGTGAAGTGGTCGAACGGCCCGCTTCAGCGCTCAAGGAGCTGGTCGAGAACGCAATTGATGCCGGTGCAGGGCGAATCGCTGTCGCGCTGACCGATGGTGGATTGACCCGGTTCGAAGTGACTGACGATGGCTGCGGGATGAGCCGTGATGATATGGCGCTGGCCTTGGAAAGGCACGCTACGTCCAAACTCCCGGACGATGCGATTGAAATGGTTGCGACCCTGGGCTTCCGCGGTGAGGCGCTTCCTTCCATCGCCAGCGTGGCCCGGCTGACGCTCGAAAGCCGGATGCGGGGCGCGGATAGCGGGTGGCGCATGGTAATTGATCACGGCGAAGTGATCGAGCAGGGGCCGGCGGCAATACCGCCAGGCACGCGCGTTCGGGTTGAGAACCTGTTTGCCAAGATCCCCGCGCGCCGAAAATTCCTGCGCACACCGCGCAGCGAATACATCGCTTGTCTCGATATCGTCCGCCGTCTGGCGATGGCGCGGCCTGAAATTGCCTTCACGCTCGAGAACGGCGCGGAAGGAAAATCCCGCAAAGCTTTGTCTACCCAGCCCGATGAAGCGCTCGCCACCAGAGTCTCACAAATTGTCGCGCGTGAGCTTAAAGACAATGCGGTCGAGATCGAAATCCTGCGCGAAACGCCGCACGGCATCATGCGGCTCACCGGATTGGCAGGATTGCCTACTTACAATCGCGGTGTGGCTGATCACCAATATCTGTTCGTCAATGGCCGCCCGGTGAAAGATCGGCTGCTGACCGGGGCCGTGCGCGGAGCGTATTCTGATATGCTCGCCCGGGATCGCCATGCGGTGCTGGCGCTGTTCCTTGATGTGCCGCCGCAGGATGTCGATGTGAACGTCCATCCGGCAAAAACCGAGGTCCGCTTTCGCGACGCCAGCGGGGTGCGCGGCTTTATCGTTTCGGGGCTGCGACAGGCGCTTGCGACAGGTGATCGGCGCGCCGCCAATGACCCCGACCGGAAAGCTATGGAGAAATGGCAGCAGGAACCGGCACAATCAGAACCTGCACCGGCTCTGCGATCGATTTTTGAAGGGCGCGATTGGGCGCCCGCACAGGCGCGCGTTGCCGAGCCGCGTCAGGATTGGGCCGCGCAATTGCCGCAAGCCATGCCAACAGGTCGAGCGGAACAGGCCGAACCCATACCGGCGGAGGCAAAAGAGTACCCGCTCGGCATCGCGCGCGGGCAGGTTGCGAACACATATATTGTCGCTGAGAGCGCAGACGGGCTGGTGCTGGTAGACCAGCACGCGGCGCATGAACGGCTCGTGCTGGAGCGGCTGAAGGCCGCAGGGGCGGGGGAGGCAGTGACGCGTTCGCAGGCGCTGCTCGTGCCCGATGTAGTCGAAATGGACGAGGCCGATTGTGACCGGTTGGAGGACGCTGCCGAAGGGCTGGCACGGTTCGGTCTTTCAATCGAGCGGTTTGGACCGGCCGCCATGCTGGTTCGCGCGGTCCCCGCAGCTATTGCTAAGGCGGATACGGGCAAGCTGCTGCGCGATCTGGCGGATGATATCGCCAAGCATGGCAAAAACGAGGATAGCGGCGCGCTGCTGCTGTCAGAAAAGCTCGACTATGTGCTCGCGACCATGGCCTGCCACGGCTCGGTGAGGGCAGGGCGGGTGCTCAACGTCACCGAAATGAATGCGCTGCTACGCGAAATGGAATCCACCCCGCGATCAGGCCAATGCAATCACGGGCGCCCGACCTGGGTGAAGCTGAGCATGGAAGACGTCGAGAAGCTGTTTGGGCGGCATTGATCGTGCGCACTTGCGAATGATCTTGCGGGTTTGGCGACGTCTGCCCAGCTTACGTCAACAGCTTTCAACTGACATGCAGTCTTTGGATTCAGGTCATCAAGATCGCAATCTATCGATAGGCGGTGGGGGTATGACATGCCCTCCCAGCGAATGTTGCCGATGATTGGATAACCCGGATTTGTGCGGCCCTCCTTGCCGGTCACGCCCATCCCGAGAATTTGGACGGCCTGAAACCGTTCACCCTCAAAACGTCTTTCATATCGTTTGCGTTCGGCAATGCATTCCGCCCCGAACGTTTCGCATGAAGTATGACGAAGATTATCCGGAAACGATCCCGGGGAAAGTGGCTCCCGCGCTACCTCTGCGTAACGAATGTAAAGTTCCGCCCCTTTCATGGGCGCTCCATCCTTTATCAGAGTGACATTGACCTGTGGCACCACCGGTCTGCAAAAACGCTCGTCAGCTGCTGAAAGGCCCGCCGCCGTCAGGGCCCCCAGTCCGACCACAGCCGAACCAATAAGTGCGGCGCCGTGCCAGCCGCTAGATTTCTTTTCATGAGCCATATGCAGACCTTAAGCCAGAATCCTGAAAAGACCCTCGCGTATCAATTCGTTATGGTCAATATCCTGGAGATCGCGGAATCCTAAATCGTTTTTCAGAAGCGCGTGATGAGTAACTCGGCCTTGCAGTCACATGCTCACAAGCATCCAAACTGCCATCCCCACCATCGCGAGGTTTTCGGAGAGCGAGATAAAGCCCAGCGGCACATCACCGCTGCCGCCAACGCAGGCGCACTTGATGTCGCGTTTCTGAATGTAGACCGCGTAGAACACGCTCACTGCTCCGATTGTCCCTATGGTCAATGCAACAGGGATCGAGAGCCATGGCAGCACGCGCCCGGCCATCAACACCGCCGCCAGCGCCTCCAGATAGGGGTAGGCATAGGCATAGGGCACAAAGCGCTGGCCGAGCAGATCATAGCCGACAAACATGGTCGAGAATTGCTCGACATCCTGCAGTTTCAGCATTGCGAGCATGGCCATTGAGAAGGCGACAAACCACTCGGCCGTTCGGACACCGAACTCGCCCAGCAATGCGATCGACAATGAAGCTGCGAGGGCCGCGGCTACGGCGAAAACGGCGAGCACCGGACGATAGGATTTGCCGGATTTCTTCGCGATACCGAAATGCTGGCGCAAGGCATCGTATCCGCCAATCCGCTCACCATCGATAAACACCTGAGGCGTGGTTGTGACGTCGTGCCTGGCCTTGAAAGCGTCTGTTTCAGGACGCGATGTGAGGTGGTGGTCCTCAATCGTGAAGCCCTTGCGTTCCAGCAGGTGCTTGGCTTTGATCCCATAGGGACAAACATGTTTGTCCGTCACCATGCGGTGCAATTGTGCTGTCTTGCTCATAGCTGAGATATATACCCCCAGGGGGTATACTTCAAGCGAGCTATCGGAGCAAAGTCACACGTTGAACTTGAACAGCAGGATATCGCCGTCCTGCACGAGATATTCTTTGCCTTCCTGGCGCATCTTGCCTGCCTCCTTGGCGCCTGCTTCGCCGCCCAGAGCCACAAAATCCTCATACGCGATCGTCTCCGCGCGGATAAAGCCGCGCTCGAAATCGGTGTGGATCTCGCCCGCCGCCTGCGGTGCTTTTGCGCCATTCGGGAAGGTCCACGCGCGCGCCTCATTCGGGCCGGCGGTGAAGAAGGTCTGCAGATCGAGCAGTTTGTACCCGGCGCGGATCACGCGGGCGAGGCCGCTTTCCTCCAGCCCCATTTCGGCGAGAAACTCAGCGCGGTCTTCGGCAGGCATTTCCACCAGTTCTGCCTCGATTGCCGCCGACACAACGACGGCCTGCGCGCCTTCGGCCTCTGCCTTGGCGAAAACCTGCTGGGATAGGGAATTCCCGTTCGCCGCGTCTTCCTCCGCGACGTTGCAGACATATAGCACCGGTTTTGCGGTGAGCAGCTGCGCCTGTTTGAAAACGCGCGCTTCTTCCTCGTCATTGGGCTGGGTCAACCGTGCAGGCTTGCCGTCTTTAAGCAGCTCCAGAGCCTGTCCCAGTACAGAGGCCATAATCTTGGCTTCCTTGTCACCGCCGGTCGCGCGCTTTTGGGCGTTGGGTACACGCTTTTCCAGGCTTTCAAGATCGGCGAGCATCAGTTCGGTTTCGACCACATCTGCGTCTGCGATCGGGTCCACTTTGTTCGACACGTGCTGGATGTCGTCATCTTCGAAACAGCGCAGCACATGAACGATTGCATCAACCTCCCGGATATTACCGAGAAACTGGTTGCCCAGACCCTCGCCAGCGCTTGCGCCTTTCACGAGCCCTGCAATGTCCACAAAGCCCAGCTGGGTCGCGATAACCTTTTTGCTCGCCGCGATCTGAGCGATCTTTTCGAGCCGCTCGTCCGGGACCGCAACCTGACCGACATTCGGTTCGATCGTACAAAACGGATAATTCGCAGCCTGCGCGGCCTGCGTTTCAGTGAGAGCATTGAATAGGGTGGACTTGCCAACATTGGGCAGGCCCACGATTCCGCAGCGGAAACCCATGGGTGTGTCTTTCTAAAGATTGAATGCCGCGCGCCTTAGCGCCGGTGAGTGGGCAATGCTAGGCCTCAGCGCAAGTGAACGCCCTTTACCCATGGACCAAAGCCGCTTTCTCCGAGCCACCCGACCTGCACCTTCGCTGTAAGGTCGTTGATCGGTAATTGTGGCTTGCTGCCGGGATGCACTGCGCGGCGCAGGGGGCGCGTTCCGGCGGGCATGGCGATTACCTGTGCCATTGCGCGCGGGACATCCATCGGATCGGTGGAGCCGCCACCTGTGCGCTGTCCAAGCCGCTCGACGAGTGCGGGATATCCTTCGGTGTGCGTTTCGCCCGAGCGTGCAAGGAGCGCCAGGCTGTTTTCGTTTGCATTCTTCCAGATCATGGTCGGATATCCGCCCGGTTCGATCACCGTCACATCCACTCCGTGCGGTACGAGTTCATAGGCAAGGCCTTCGCTCAGCGCTTCGAGCGCGAATTTGCTCGGCGAGTACATTCCATAGGATGGCGCGATCACACGGCCCAGTTGCGAGGAGACATTGATGATCAGCCCGCTCTTTGCTGAGCGCATGGCGGGAAGGGCAGCGCGGATCATACGCTGCGGGCCGAACAGGTTGGTGTCAAAGGTCAGCTGTGTCGCCGCCATATCCTGAATTTCAATCGGCCCGCCAAACGACAGGCCGGCATTGTTGATCAGGACATCGAGCGGGCCGTTGTTGATCCGTTCGGCTGTTGCGACCCCTGCTGCGACCTGCTCGTCCGAGAGAACATCGATTTCTATCAGGTGGATATCAAGCTGTTCATCAATCGCAAGCTGCGCGAGCTGTTCCGATTCAGCGCGGGGCATGTTGCGCATCGTCGCAAAGACCTTCGCGCCGAGGCGCGCGAAGTATTCCGCCGAAAGCCGCCCGAAGCCGGTCGAACAACCTGTGATGAGGATACTTTGGCCCGACAGATCCGGTGTGACAGTGATGGCATCCTGAGCCGCTATTTTGGCCGTGGCGGCGAGGGCGCCTGTCGCTGCTGCCCCTGCGAGCAGACTTCTGCGGTTAATCTTTGTCATTGCGCTCTCTCCCGATGAAATGGAGCGTGCAGGTTAGTCGTCTTGCATGCGCAAGGCTATATCGCTCATGAAGCGCGGATCGTCACCTTTGGCGAGCCATTGTGCTTCGGCGCCAATCGCGCCAAGCATCTGGACCAGATCATCCTGTTCGGACTTTGCATAATTGCCAAGGACATAGCTGTTCACGCGGTCTTTGTGACCGGGATGGCCGATGCCAATGCGCACGCGGCGGAAATCTGGCCCGAGATGCTGGTCAATTGAACGCAGGCCGTTATGCCCGGCATGGCCGCCGCCCTGCTTCACCTTGACTTTGAAGGGGGCGAGATCGAGCTCGTCGTGGAACACCGTAAGCGCGTCCGTGCCGAGCTTGTAGAAACGCAAGGCTTCACCCACGCTGCGCCCGCTTTCGTTCATAAAGGTCGCCGGTTTCAGCAGCAGCACCTTTTGGGTGCCAATGCGCCCTTCCTGAACCCAACCCTGAAACTTTTTCTGGATCGGGCCAAAGCCGTGCATTTCAGCAATGACGTCACACGCCATGAAGCCGATGTTGTGCCGGTGCATCGCGTATTTGGGTCCGGGATTTCCGAGGCCAGTCCAGATCTGCATGATTATCCCTTAGCAGGCTGCGCCTGCCTCTCAAGCGCCGGGCGTAGCGTATCCACGCTGCTTGGGCGTATCCACGCTGCCTGGCTTCTCCGCAGCGGTGACTGCCGGTCCGCAGCAATGCGATCTTTGATCGCTTGAGCGGGGATATTGTACACCGGATCGGGTGCAGAAACGCAAAACACCGGACTGGTTTCCCAGCCCGGTGCCTTGGTGATTCTGTTGAAAGACCCAGAGTTTAAGCGTCGGAGCTCTTGTCTTCCTGTTCCTGCGCAGCATCGGAATCCGGACCTTGCTCGGTCGCAGCAACACCATCTGCGGGTACTTCCTCTGCGTCGCTGCCTTCCTCTTCGCTCTTCTTGAGCGCGGAAGGAGCAACGAGTGTTGCGATGGTGAAGTCACGGTCAGTGATCGCGCTCACGCTGCCATCGGGCAGAGTGATTTCGCTGATGTGAATGGAGTCGCCAACGTCCTTGCCGGTGACATCGATTTCGATTTCGCCGGGGATCTTGTCCGCTTCGCAGACCAGTTCAAGATCGTGACGGACCACGTTGAGAACGCCGCCTTTCTTAAGACCGGGTGATGCGCCTTCGTTGACAAACACTACCGGGATCGAGACTTCGATCTTCGCGTCGCGGGCAAGACGATAGAAATCGGCGTGCACAGGGCGATCGGTAACCGGGTGAAGGGCCACATCCTTAGGCAGAGTACGGACGGTGTCGCCACCAACCTCAATCTTGACGATCGAGTTCATGAAGTGACCGGTCATCAGCTGACGGATCAGTTCCTTTTCCTCGACGTGGATCGTGATTGGTTCTTCCTTGCCGCCGTAAATAACAGCGGGGACCCGACCTTCGCGGCGAAGTGCACGGGAGGCTCCCTTGCCAGCCCGTTCGCGCGCTTCGGCGGGCAGAGTAAGAGCGTCGCTCATGGTACGTGCCTTTCGAATGCATTAATTGAAAATATGTGTTCGATGCCCGCCTCCAGGGATGACCAAGACATCGAAGGGCGGTCCGGTACAGGGGGCAGGATGCTTTGGCAAGCTTTATTGGCGAATACGCTCCACCGTATAGCCATGCTTCTTCAGCATTGCGCCGATGCTGTCAGCGCCCACCAAGTGCCCCGCACCGACAGCGACAAGAGGGCGCTGTGGCTCTTCAAGCATCGGCAGCAATTGCGCCACCCAATTCCGGTTACGCCTTACCAAAAGCGCCTCACGCAGCTCCGGGTCCGCCATGATGCCGGTCAACGTCGCCTGCTCCAGCGCGGCCTCGTCTCCCGATGTCCATGCGCGGCTGAGCTGTCCGGGATCCTTTTCGGCGAGCTCTGTTTCGATCAGCACGCCGTCTAACAGGTCCCGCTGATCTTGTTCCGGCAACCGGTCAAAGATGCCGAGCTGTTCAGGGCCGCCTTCGAATTCACGCACTTCGCGGCCGCGAAAATCGCGTATCACCGCCTTGTCGACACCATTTGCCGTCTTGCCCGTCGAAGAAACCTGAGCCAGCATCAGTGATACAGCCCAGGTTTCTGTCGCGGAAAAATCGTCCGGGGCGAAGGGCGACCGCGCGATAAGTCCGCTCAGCGCATCCCGGTTTGCGGGGCTTACGCGGTCATAAATGTGCGGCTGCCCCGGCGTGGTCGCCAATTCACGGAATGTGCGGGTCAGGCTTTCCCGATCATCCAGCGCGGCAATTTCCACCACCAGATAATCGGCATCATCTATGATGCGCTGAACAGTGCCGGTCCGCCAGCGAACGCCATCCGGCAGGGCATGGATCGTGCCGAGCATCCAGCCTTCGACAGTCCCGTCGCTGCCGATGATCCGGTACAGCGGCGGGTCTGCCGATTCAGCCTCTTGGGCTTCGGAGCACCCGGCCAGGGCCAGCGCTGCGAATGCCGTGAACAGCGCGATAAAATGCGTTCGGATCATTGCACCCGTGTGGTTTCGAACCCTCGTTCGGCAAGGTAATCCTGCACGCTGCGCTCACCGGCAAGATGGCCCGCGCCCACGGCAATGAAAACAGTGCCCGGTGCATCCATGCGATCGTCGATCCACTCTGCCCAGTTGGCATTGCGCTGGTAAAGCAGGCGCTCTCCCAGATTGGGGTGCGACTCAAAGCCATCATTCATAAGTTCGCCCAATGCCTCGACCCGGCCCTGTGACCACATGTCGACCAGATCATTGAGTATCTTGATTCCCTCCAGCGGATCTGCGGCTCCATCAAGGAGATACAGCAATTGCTGGTCAACGGGCAGCTCGTCAAAGACGGAAACTTGAAATTCGATCGTCTCAAGCGCGCCGCGCTCAATGCCGGCGGGCGCTGTTTGCTCCAGCACTTCTTCAACGCCGTATTCCGGGTTGAAACCTGCGCCCTGCGCGACAACCTGCCCCAGCACGATTGCGACCAGCCATGGCTCCATCTGGTCGAACGCTTCGGCAGGCATTCCGAGCTTTCCAAGACCTGCTTCATATGTTGCGCGCTGTTCTGCGTTCATAAGACCGCGCAGCGTTGCGCCCTGTGGCAACATGCCCTTAGCCTGAAACATCTCGCCAATCTCGGCCTCTGCCCCTGGCGTGATATCAATTTCGGTCACAAGCGTATCCGAGCTGGCAAGTGCATCCTTTACAGGGCCGGTGTTCCACGGAACGCCGGGCGGCAGCATGTGAACCGTGCCAAACAGATACACCGTCGTATCCTCGTCAGCCAGCTTCCACAGGGCAGGGACGCCGGTTGCATCGTCGGGTAGGCCGGGGGCTTCCGCTGCAGGAACGGGAGTAGGCCAGCTGTTTTCCGCCTGATCCTGCGCGATTGCCGTTGGACCGGAGAAAAGAGCGAGTGCCGCGGCGGAAGTGGTGATCAGCGACCTTAGTTTCATGAATCGTATCCTTGGTAAGAAGCGTTGTCGGTAACGCAGGGAAGATGGCGGAAGGTTTAACAGACCGGTTTCAGTTTTCCTGTCCGATCATACAAATTGCTTCCAAATCGTCACGATGAGCGAAATAGCCAATGTGGCAGCGAACAGGATCATGACGTCGGGCGCAGGCAGAAATCCTCCGCGCCATCCCATCCACCAGACGGGTGCGGCCAATGAGAAAGCCTGAAATCCCACCATCATGCCAAAGTCCTGCGTCTGCAGCTTGTGCTCATCGGCGTTGCGGCGCGAGAACAGGATCAGTGGGGGCATCAGAAGTCCCCACGCCAAGGCAGTAACCAGAGCAATAGTCGGTGCCACCGGCGCATTGCTGAAAAGCGGATGAGGGCCGTCCGCCGGATCCCCGCCTGACAGCAACGGAATGGTAATAAGCGCGCTGATGACTGCAATGGCAACAAGCACCCAGCGCATCCTGTTGCCGCGCGGTGTATTGGGCTCTCCCATGGTAAAATCCGGGAGCCAGCGCCACAGGAAATAAACCGAGACAGCGATGACAAGTATGCCGCCTGCGACCAGAGCATAATCAACCCAGCCGCCGCCATCCTCGCTGATATGCTCAACAGCCGCCATCATCGCGCCGAGAGCGAACAGGGGAACGCATAGCAGCACTGACCACAGGATTATCCGCACATAGTTCTGCGCCGGTGTCAGCTCACGATTTGCGGGCTCAGGCTTGGTCATCGAAAACCTCTTCAATTGTCATTTCGAAAAGCCGCGCGATCTTGAACGCAAGCGGCAGGGAAGGGTCGTGCTTGCCGGTCTCGATGGCGTTCACGGCCTGCCGTGACACGTCGAGATGCCCGGCCAGTTCGGCCTGTGACCAGTCGCGTTCAGCGCGGAGAACTTTGAGGCGGTTCTTCAAGTCGATCATACCTCTTGCGAGCGGGCGTGCTGATGCAATGACCCAGAGGCATTGCTGCGGCGTTCACGATACCGCGTCAGCGTGTAGGAACCCGTTTCCCCAGGACGCCCAGATAGAACGCGAACATCAGCATGGGCGCTCCAAAATAGAACGCGAATTCCGCATCCCGGTCCAGCAGTCGATCGGGCATGAAAATCGAATAGAACAGCTGTTCGAAAAACGAACCGAAAACGAGCAAGAGAGTGGTCATGATAAAGGACGCCCCAGTCCCGGCATGCCAGAGGCTGAGTGTGTATTCGTCCGTCCTTCGGTAGAGGAACATCACGATCAAAGATCCGCCCCACGCCGCGACTGCGACTATTACGCTTAGTCTGGTAAGCACAGACACACTGAGGGGATCCAACACAGCCGACATCAGTGACGCATAGGCGAAGCCGAGCAGACCCACTTCGGATGCCCTTAGAAATCGGTTGGTGTACTTTTGGCGAAGGGTCGTTTCTTCCAAGTCTGGCTCTCCAGCAAGAGGCGCGATGCTTCTTCCGAGGGTGAGGCACCGCCGGAATTGATACAGGCCCCTCTCTGCGTGTTCTGGTTGTTGAGGCGTTGATGATCATGAACGCCACCGGGAGATAGCGAGTGCGGTATGAAACACCGCAACAATTATCGAGAGGCCCATTGTCAGATCAATAGACGAAAGAAGATCCAGCCGATCCAGGATCGGAAATACTCCTGCCAGCATCATCACTCCGGCGGCGCTCAGCGCCCAGCGCGATGCTGTCCACAGATGTGCCTGCATAAACTCATCATACCCATATCCGAATACCATGAAAGCAACGGTGGTCGCGGCGAAAACGCCGAACAGGTTCGCCGCCTCTGATCCATCAGGATAGAATAGCAGCCAGAGCACATTTATGAGCGATGCGGGTAGGCCCACCCATAGCCAGGCGGCCTGTTTTGTCCTGTCTTCCTGTGTGATGGCTTTGGGATCGTACCGCATCACATGCCTCCTCTGATACGTTTCCAGAACAGGCCGATGTAAAAAGCGCCGATTGCGGCAACGATGCTTGCGATTGCGGGGATGTCCTGTTGGGTCTCATCCTCACCTGAATCTTCGTGCGAACTTACAAAGCCATCATAGACACCCTCTGCAAACGGAAGTCCAAGGAAGAGGATGAGCAGGGTTGCGAAGGCAAGGCTCGCGCCGGAGGTCCACAGGCCTCGGGTGTATTCATCGGCGTTGCGAGTGAACAGCATGGTCCAGCAGCTCGCCATAACGATCAGCACGCCAGCGACATTGACCGCTTTCGATAGATCGAACGCGGAGGCCGCGACCAAGAGGACGATTCCACAAAGACCGGCCCATCCGGCATTCATGAACAGGTTCGCTTTGTTCATCGGGTCAGCCCCTGAATCTTTTGATCTGCAAGCCGAAGAAGAATGCCGCAAGGATCACATGCGTTGCATAGCGGCGAATGATATCTGAGCCTTCAACCTGCTCGATTTCTTCTTCGGTCAAGCCTTGCGCTTGCGCAGCCTGGAAGGCTTCGCCAGCGGCGACACCATCAAAGTATATCTCGATGTATCCCCCGACGAGGAGCCACAGGATGGCGGCGAAAAATGCGTAGGTCGTTCCGCTGTGCCACATCGAAAGCGTGAACTCGTCGGTTTTGCGGCGAAGGAAGACATAGAAAAGAGCGTAGGTCTCGCCGATCAGAAACACGAATATGGCGATAAACAGAAGGACCGGCACGAGCAGGCTATCGCCTTCCTCATGTCCGACGAAAACCGGCTCCATCGCCAGGTTTATGAAAGGGAAAGCAATCGCTGCAGCCGTGCCGATATTGGCAGCGCGCATGTATCGGTCTACTTTCTTTTGGCGTTCGGACATCGCGCTTCAGCCTCCAAAGGCGTTCATGAACTTTGCGGCGAGATTACCGACCGCGTAGCCTGAAAGGGCAATCAGAATGAACAGCTGCCACCATGCCAGCGGCACTTTGTTATTAAGCTTTTTCATCAATCGGCTCCGGTTACCTGGAAAGGCGCATTGTTTGACCGCTCCCGGTGGATAAGAACAGGGGGGAGGCCTCCTCATCCACCGGGAAACGGCGCTGTTTCATCAGGCTTCCGGTGCAACTGGTTTTTTGGAAGCGAGACGAACTGCGGTGATCCGTGCTTCGGATACAGCAAAGCGGATCTGGTCTTCGGCGGCAGCGCGTGCCGATGCGCGGCAGGCGCGTTTCAGGCGAACTGAGGTGCTGTCGCGGCCGCCATTGGCGCATTCGCGGCGGATGATGGTCCGCACCCGCTCGTCAAGCAGAGCGACGCCTTGCTCGGTCGACAGGTCGATATCCTCGTGATCGATCTCGATTTCGAAATCGGTCGCGTTGGGCGAAATGGCCAGCGCGGGCGTTGCGGTGAAAGCAATGGCGGAAGCGGCAAGAGCAAAAATGGTACGCATGGTCGGGTTCTCCTGGGGAGTGAGAAGTTGTCGCATCAACCTTCCGGAATGTCAGGTTGCCCTTACTTTATGTCGCGATTCGCTGACCATGTCAATAAGACCTGACATTAGGTAATGCTGACCTTACCAAAACCGCAGATTTCTGCGGGTTTTCGTTGTGGAAACGGGATCATGCTGCAGCGCGGCATTGACGGTTAAGGGGGCATGGGCCATGGCCTCAACGCATGGAATCAGAGGTCAAGACAGGCATGGACGAATCGGATTTGGCGCCGGCTGGAACGGGGCGAGATCCATCCCGATCTTTCCAGGACATGATCCTGACGCTGCACGATTTCTGGGCGGCGAATGGATGTCTTATCCTGCAACCTTATGACATGCGCATGGGGGCGGGTACATTCCACACGGCGACGACGCTGCGCGCGCTCGGCCCGAACCCGTGGAACGCTGCATTCGTTCAGCCATGCCGCCGGCCAACCGACGGGCGATATGGCGAAAACCCGAACCGGCTGCAGCACTATTATCAATATCAGGTCATCCTGAAGCCAAGTCCGTCTGACATTCAGGAGCTGTATCTCGAAAGCCTGAAGCGTATCGGTATCGATCCGCTGAAACACGATATCCGCTTTGTCGAGGATGATTGGGAAAGTCCCACCCTTGGCGCATGGGGCCTTGGCTGGGAGGTCTGGTGTGACGGGATGGAAGTCACCCAGTTCACATATTTCCAGCAAATGGGCGGTTTTGATTGCAAGCCGGTTGCTGGTGAGCTGACCTACGGACTTGAACGGCTCGCCATGTATATTCAGGGCGTCGACAACGTCTACGACCTCGATTTCAACGGGCGCGGCGTTTCTTATGGCGAGGTCTTCCTCGAAAACGAAAAACAGATGTCGAAGTGGAACTTCGAAGTCGCCGACACCGATGCCCTGTTCGATCTGTTTTCCAAGGCAGAAGCGGAATGTCGCAACGCGCTCGATAATGATGTTCCGATTGCCGCCTACGAACAGGCGATCGAAGCGAGCCACCTGTTCAATCTGCTTCAGGCGCGCGGCGTAATCAGCGTGCAGGAACGCGCCAGTTATATGGCGCGCGTGCGCGATATGGCGCGCGGATCCTGCGAAAAGTACATGGAGGTGAATGGCTGGTCATAATGACCGTCCGCGCATTGCGATATGCCGACTGAACGCCTCTTTCTAAAGCGGCGCCTGCGGGCTGCGACGCTGGGCGCGAAAACGCGTCTCGGGCTGCGCAGCGAACCGACACGGGGCATTTCCTGGCTGTTTATCGCAACCCTGCCGAACGCCGGATCAACGGCGCTAGCGCGCCTGCTGCTAACCGGATCATCGGTCACCACTCTAGGGCAGAACGGGGAAGGGCAATGGCTCACATTCGATGCGCGCCAGCCAAGCAAGAGATGGGATCCCGCGGCCAAAATCGACTACGCCGCAATGCGGACATTGTGGTTGGAACACATATCCAGCCGTTCCTCCGGCAAATCGCTGGTGATCGAGAAATCGCCGCCCAACCTCGTGCGGATGCAGCAGGTGCTTGAGGCGTTTGGAGACATGCCGCTGCGCCTGATGCGTCTTACCCGCGATCCATACGCCGTATGTGCGAGCTGGGCGAAGCGATACGGCCCTGCGCGCGTCGCCAGCGATTGGGCCGAGGCGACGGGATCGATGGCACAGGGCAGCGCTGAGTTCTTCACCGCCCTTGGCCGCATTTACGGTGAGCGATTGCAGAGACTAACCGCGCTCAAAGACCGATCGAGCTTCGATCTGCGGTATGAGGATTTGACGCAAGACCCGGTATCGGCTCTTGCACCGCTCAAACAGGCAGAACCGCTGCTTGGCGATATTGATGCGGGGGCGAAACTGGCGGTGAAGGATTACGAGCCACGCCCGCTGGAAAACATGAACAACCGTCAGATCAGCAAGCTGACGGCTGAACAGATAGACGGTATCAGCGCCGGATTGCGCCCTTTCGCGGATCAGCTTCCCGCTTTTGGATATGAATTGAGATAATGGCAGACTTCCTTCTTGAACTGAGATCAGAAGAGATTCCCGCACGGATGCAGGCGGGTGCGCGCGGCGAGCTGGAAAAGCTGTTTCGCCGCGAGCTGCAGGCGTATGGCGTGGACTTTGACGAGCTGACAGTTTGGTCCACACCGCGCCGCCTTGCGCTCATCGCGCGCGGGCTTCCAACCGAAACAGAGGCCGTAAGCGAAGAGGCCAAGGGCCCGCCTGTGGGCGCGCCCGATCAGGCGGTGGATGGGTTCTGCCGCAAGAACGGCGTGACGCGCGAAACTCTTGAAGTGCGCGATGTGAAGGGGCGGGAAACCTATTTTGCCGTGATCGAAAAGCCAGGTCAGGCTGTGGCCGATCTGCTCGCTGCTGCAATTCCGGCGATTATCCGCGACTTTTCCTGGCCCAAAAGCATGCGCTGGGGTGAGGCATCAATCAGCACGGAAAGCCTGCGCTGGGTCCGCCCGCTATCAGGCATCATCGCGCTGCTGGATGGCGAGGTTGTGCCATGCGTAATGGATGGCCTTGCCAGCGGGCGCGAGACATTGGGGCACCGGTTCCATTCGCAAGGACCGATCACTATCGACAGCGCGGATGACTACGCGGAAAAACTGCGCGCGGCATCGGTGATCATCGATCACGAAGAGCGTCAGGACCGGGTGCGCGAGGGCGCGAAGGAAGCGGCGGAGGCAGCCGGTCTGGCGCTGGTCGAGGATGAAGGGCTGGTTATCGAGAATGCCGGTCTTACCGAATGGCCCGTGCCGCTGATGGGCCGGTTTGATGACGATTATCTGGACGTGCCGCCAGAGGTCATCCAGCTGACCGCGCGCGTGAACCAGAAATATTTCGTTTGCGAAGAGGCGGCGAATGACGGGCAGAACCGCCTCGCCAATGCGTTCGTCTGCACCGCCAATATCGCCGCTGCCGATCCGGCGGTGGTTGTCGATGGCAACCGCAAGGTGCTGGCGGCGCGGCTTTCCGATGCGCGGTTTTTTTGGGAACTGGACCAGAAAACGCCGCTTGCCGAGCACGCGAAGAAGCTGGAGCGGATCACGTTTCACGAAAAGCTTGGCACAGTCGCGGACAAGGCCGAGCGCGTGGCAAAGCTGGCGCGCTGGCTGTG
>CALLQC010000069.1 GCA_938015255.1 uncultured Erythrobacter sp. | reverse complement strand
CTAATCCTGTCGCTGGTCGCCAGGGCTCCCCCCGCGACGAATGGCGCAGCGACAGCCGCCGCGACGCAGCCGCTGGTCAGCGGTACGCTCACAATCAGGAAGAAGAGAGCGGCAGCCCGCATTCACGCCTGTTCCCGCTCTCGTGTTGTGCGAAACTCGATCTTCTTGTCGTAGGGCGCGCCCACAATCATGCGATTGACGAAAACGCCCGGCAGATGAATCTCATCCGGGTTCAGTGCCCCTGCAGGGACGACTTCTTCGACCTCTGCAATGCATACCTTTCCGCAGGTCGCAGCCGGTTGATTGAAATTGCGTGCCGTCTTGCGGAAGATCAGATTGCCAGTCTCGTCCGCTTTCCAGGCCTTCACAATCGAGAGGTCGGCGAAAATTCCTTTTTCAAGGATGTAGGTCGACATTACGCCATCGGGGTCGAGAAATTCCTTGTGTTCTTTTCCTTCGGCCACTTGGGTGCCGACCCCTGTCTTCGTGTAGAATCCAGGTATGCCGGCCCCGCCTGCGCGCATCCGTTCGGCCAGAGTGCCTTGCGGACAAAACTCAACTTCCAGCTCGCCCGACAGGAACTGGCGCTCGAATTCCTTGTTTTCGCCGACATAGGACGAAATCATTTTCTTGACCTGCTTGGTACGGAGAAGTTTTCCGATACCCTCGTTATCGATGCCAGCATTGTTGCTCGCAAAGGTAAGGCCAGTCACCCCGCTATCCCGTATCGCATCAAGCAGGCGCTCGGGAATACCGCACAATCCGAACCCGCCTGCTGCAACAAGCAGGTCGTTGTCGATTACACCGTCGAGAGCGCTTGCAGCATCGGAATAGAGTTTGCTCATAAAATAACCTGTGTCCCAGTGAAACGAGATGACGTCGGGGAACCCGAACGGTGAAAGGTAATTAGTATGTCGAACTGTGTGAGTCACGCCCGGCGATGCAATGCCCTTCATCAGGCCATCGACCTGCTGCGCCGCACAATGAATATCCGCAAAAAACGCCTTAAAAATATGCAAAAGTCTAAAATTTAGGCAGAAATTTGCCGATTTTTCACCTGTGTAGGCGTAAAACTGCATAAATGTTGATCAAATTGCAACAAACAGTGTTGCTTTCGCACTTGCGAAAGAAAGCGCCCTCCCTCATATCAATCGTGCCTTTCAGGCATCCTCTCCCAAACTTTACAAGCCCGGCCTGGTGCCGGGCTTTTTTCTTTTCGGTTCCGCTTCCGCATTTTTGTGGATCTGTTCCCGGACACGGCCGTTTGCAAACCAGCGCTGCGCTGCCTAGCTACAGGCACAGTCTTGCCCGACAGAAAAATTGCAGGAGAATATGCCGATGGCCGATGCCGAAACTGCCAGCCCCGACCGAACTGCGCGCCTTCAGGTTGCGCCCGCACGGCAGGAAGAATCGGGGCAGGGTATTGCGCGGATGCCCCGATCAGCGTTTCAGGCTCTTGGCATTACCGAAGGCGACACGGTCGAGATTATCGGCAAACGCACAACGGCAGCGATTGCGATGGCAGCCTACACCGAAGATGATACTCTGGATGTCGTGCGTCTTGATGGCCTGCAGCGCGGCAATGCGGAAACCGCCTCTGGCGAGCATGTGGAGATCAGAGCTGCCGAATCGCGCCCGGCAACGCGGGTAGTCTTTGCCCCCGCCCAGCGCGAGATGCGCCTGCAAGGTCCAACCCAAGCGCTAAAGCGCAATTTCTTCCGCAAGCCCTTGGTCGCGGGGGATCTCGTCGCGACCACTGGTCAGCAACCCGTGCAGAATATGCCGTCCGATGTGCGCCAGCTTTTGCGCGCGCCCGCTTATGCGCTCACACAAATTCGGCTCTCGGTCGCGTCTACCTCGCCCAAGGGCATCGTTCATATCGACGAGAATACCGAGGTGGAGCTGCGCACCGAATTCGAAGAGCCCCGCGATGGCCGCGGGACCGTGAATTACGACGATGTCGGCGGCATGGAGGAAACGATCAAGGCGCTGCGCGAAATGGTGGAACTGCCTCTGCGCTACCCTGAGTTGTTCACTCGCCTGGGTGTTGACCCACCCAAGGGGGTTTTGCTCCATGGCCCTCCCGGAACGGGCAAGACCCGTTTGGCGCAGGCCGTCGCAAACGAAAGTGACGCGGAATTTTTCACGATTAACGGCCCTGAGATCATGGGCTCCGGCTATGGCGAGAGCGAGAAGCGGCTGCGCGAGGTCTTCGAAGAGGCAACCCGCGTCGCCCCTGCCATCGTGTTCATCGACGAAATCGATTCGATCGCGCCAAAACGCACACAGGTCCCCGGTGAGGCGGAGAAACGGCTCGTCGCTCAGCTTCTCACGCTGATGGACGGGCTGGAGGCACGCGCCAATCTGGTCGTGATTGCGGCGACGAACCGGCCTGATGCGATTGACGAAGCGCTGCGCCGTCCCGGCCGGTTTGACCGTGAAATCGTTATCGGTGTCCCCGATCAGGGTGGCAGGCGCGAAATCCTGGCAATCCACACACGCGGTATGCCTTTGGAAGAAGCGGTCAATCTTGATGAGCTGGCGCGCGTTACTCACGGATTTGTAGGCGCCGATATAGCGGCGCTGGCACGCGAAGCAGCGATCGATGCGGTTCGCCGGATCATGCCCAGGCTCGATCTGGATGAGCGCACCATCCCGCAGGAAGTTCTCGAAGATTTGTGCGTCACCCGTGAGGATTTCCTCGGGGCGCTTAAACGCGTGCAGCCAAGCGCGATGCGCGAAGTCATGGTGCAGGTCCCAAAGACCGGCTGGGACGATATCGGCGGGGTCGGTGACGCGATCGACAAACTCAAGGAGGGCATCGAACTTCCGCTCAAAAACCCAGAGGCATTTCGGCGTCTGGGTATCCGCCCCGCGAAAGGCTTCCTGCTTTACGGCCCGCCGGGAACAGGCAAGACCTTGCTCGCGAAGGCCACGGCGAAGGAAGCGGAGGCGAATTTCATATCGCTCAAAAGCTCCGATCTCCTATCCAAATGGTACGGCGAAAGCGAACAGCAGATCGCCAAGCTTTTTGCCCGTGCGCGGGCAGTCGCGCCCTGCGTTGTCTTTATTGACGAGATTGACAGTCTGGTTCCTGCTCGCGGGTCCGGACAAGGCGAACCGCAGGTTACAGGACGCGTGGTGAACACGATCTTGGCCGAGATGGACGGCTTGGAAGAGTTGCAATCGGTCGTGGTGATCGGGGCAACCAATCGTCCCACACTTGTTGACCCTGCCTTGCTCAGACCCGGCCGCTTTGACGAGCTAGTCTATGTTGGCACCCCTGATAAGGAAGGGCGCGAGCATATTCTGAAGATCCACACCTCTGCCATGCCGCTTGCTGATGATGTCGATCTTGGCGGTATTGCCGCAAAGACCGATCGCTTCACTGGCGCGGACCTTGAAGATGTGGTGCGCCGTGCGGGCCTCGGCGCATTGCGGAGGGTCGGCGGTGATGTGACAGAAGTTGCGGCCCAGGACTTCGCCGATGCACTCACGGATTCGCGCGCCACAGTTACGGCCAAGATGGAGGCCGAATATCGCAAAATGCGCGGCGAGCTTAAAAAGCGGGCGGCAGAGGCCAATCCCATCGGCTTCTTTGCTCCAGATACGTTGGAGCCGACGCGCGCCAAAAAGCACGATTAGCGGCGTTTAAGGTCCGCCAGCCTCACCGGCTTTGGGGTGCCCGCCCGGCACTTCAAGCCGGTGGCGGATGAGCGCGCTTTCCTGATTCTCCCGAATCCATCCCAGCATGTGCTCACGTGTTTCACAGCGCAACGCCCACAAGTCGCCAATCGTCTTGGCGCTCATCGACAGGCGCAGTTCAATGCTTTCCGGATACGCCTCCGTCATCAGGAACGCCATGTTTCGCCCATCGAAAAGCTCATGCGACCCGACAAAGCGTTCAAACTCCTCCCGGATCGGCTGAACGACAGTTGCAGGGTCAAGGTGCAGGAACACCGGGCCGGTGAGCTGTTCGTTGCTGCGTGACCAGTTTTCAAAGCTGTCTTCGAGAAACCGCGAAGTCGGCACGATCAACACGCGCTCGTCCCAAGTGCGCACCGTGACGAAGCTCAATTTCATTTCTTCGATCCGGCCAACCTCGCCGTCCACCTCCACCAGATCGCCTATCCGCATCGGTTCAGTCAAAGCGACCTGGATACCAGCTATCAGAGATTTCAAAGCCGGCTGGGCCGCGGCACCGATTGCCAAAGCGGCGAGGCCCGCAGAGGCAAGCATGGTGGTGCCGATGGTACGCACCGAGGGTATCGCAAACAGCATCAGACCGATCGTGATGAGAATGATCGCAAACACGAAAATCCGCGACAGCACGGCAATGCGAGTCTTGCGGCTGCGCATTGCCACGGGATTGGAATGCGCCTCAACTCTAGCCTCTAGCGCAGCTGTGAAACCGCGCACAAAATTGTAGGCGATCCAGCCGAGCAAGGCCGGTCGCAAGAACTGGGCCAGCGGTTCCCATACTAGGCCAAGCGATGCGTCAAACTGGGCTGCCAGGGTCACGCCTATGGCGATAAACGACCATTTGATCGGATGTTTGACCCGTTCAATTATGTGGTCGTCTGTGTCGTTTTCCGAGAGTCCGACAATGCGATCAATCGCTTTGAAGACTATCAGATAGGCACCGTAGGAAAGTACCGCGGCAATAGTCACGATTGCTGCTGACAGGATGATGTCCATAAGCAAGACGTTCCAGTCAACGTCCCACCGGGTTGGATCAAGGTTGTTAATCATAGCAGTGCACTTGGTCTCAAAGGTTCAGGTTTCAAGCTGCAAATCCGCATTACAGACCAAGATCAGTGCGCTGCATCCCACGAAGCGCCGGTGCCGATGTCTATGGCGAGTGGCACGTCGAGCGTGACGGCGGGCAGGGCAGCCTCAGCCATAACGCGCTCAATAATTGGCGAGGCCTTGGCAACGTCACCTTCGGGAAGCTCGAAAACCAGTTCGTCGTGAACCTGCAGAAGCATGCGTACATCGCTGAGCCCCGCATCTCGCAATGCAGGCAGCATCCGTACCATGGCGCGTTTGATGATGTCGGCGCTGGTCCCCTGGATCGGCGCATTGATCGCAGCACGTTCGGACCCCTGGCGTTCGGCCTGGTTTTTCGATTTGATGCGCGGAAACCAGGTTTTGCGGCCAAACAGCGTTTCGGAATAGCCGCGCTCCCGCACGCTCTCCAATGTCTCCATGATATAGCGCTGGATGCCGGGGAAACGCTTGAAATAGGTGTCGATCATATCCTGCGCTTCGTCAGGCTCGACCTCCAATCGGCCTGCGAGCCCCCAGCGCGAGATACCGTAAAGGATCGCAAAGTTGATTGTCTTGGCGCGTGCGCGGGTGTCCCGTGTGACCTCACCGAACATCTCTCGTGCGGTGCGGGCGTGGATATCTTCGCTATTCGCGAAGGCTTCTTTCAGCGTGTCGACCTCGGCCATATGCGCTGCAAGTCGCAGTTCGATCTGCGAATAGTCCGCCGCGAGTATGACATTGCCGCTCTCTGGCACAAAGGCTTCACGGATCTGGCGACCGATCGGCGTTCGGATCGGGATGTTCTGCAGATTCGGATCGGTTGATGACAGCCGGCCGGTTTGCGCGCCTACAAGGCTGTAGCTGGTATGGACGCGCCCGGTATCGGGATTGATCTGCGCTTGCAGAGCATCGGTATATGTCGATTTGAGCTTGGACAGATGGCGCCATTCCAGCACCTTTTTCGCAATATCCGAACCCTCTCCGCTGAGCTTCTCCAGCACCGATTGGTCGGTTGAATATTGCCCGCTCTTTCCCTTTTTTCCGCCTTTGAAACCCATCTTCTCAAACAGGATTTCGCCGAGTTGTTTGGGACTGCCGACGGCGAATTCCTCACCGGCGATAGCGTGGATCTCTTTTTCGAGCTTTGCCGTCTCGTTCGCGAACTCTTCTGATAGTCTGGACAGGCGCGCGCGGTCGACCTTGATCCCTTCGCGCTCCATCCCGGCGACGACAGGGATAAGCGGACGATCCACACGCTCGTAAACCTTGGTGCCGCCTTCGATGGCGAGGCGCGGTTTGAAATGCTGGTAGAGCCGCCAGGTGACATCGGCATCCTCGGCCGCATATTCCGTCGCACGGTCCAATGGCACTTCGCCAAACGGAATTGCCTTCTTGCCTGTGCCGCATACCTCTTTGAACGATAGCGGGGTGTGGCCGAGATGGCGGTCCGACAATTCGTCCATGCCATGACCGCCGCCCATGCCTTCTCCCCGGCCGGCATCGAGGTCGAAACTGATCACCATCGTATCCTCGATAGGTGCGACGGTAACATCATAGCGGGCTAGCACGTTGAGATCGTATTTGCCGTTCTGAAAAATCTTGATCACGCTTTCATCGGCCAGCATCGGCCTGAGCGCGGCGAGCGCGGCATCACGATCGACCTGTTCGGGCTTGTCCGAAAACATATCGGTGCCGCCATGCGCAAGCGGGATATAGCAGGCGTCATTCGCACCCAGCGCTAGGCTGATACCGACGAGCTCCGCCTGCATTGCGTCGAGCGACGAGGTTTCGGTATCTACAGCGACAAGACGCGCGGCCATTGCCCGCTCAGCCCAGGCCTCCAAACGTTCGATCGTCTGGACCGTTTCGTAGCAGGACCGGTCAACCTTTGGCATTTCGGGGACAGGCTGGCTGTTCCCTTCGGCCTTGCCTGCATCCCCGGCTTTGTCGGCCTTTGCAGGGTTCAGGTTGTTGGCACGCTCAGGGCTGCCTGTTCCTGCGCCCAGTCTGCGGAGCAGCGATGTAAAACCGTGTTTTTGCAGAAACGCCGCCAACGGTTCTTCGGGTATGCCCTCGATCTTCATTTCATCGAGCGGCTGGGGCAGTTCGCAATCCTCTTTCAGAGTCACCAAAACGCGGGACATTTCGGCATCGGCGCGCCCTTCGATCAGGCGTTCTTTCAGTTTGGACTTCTTCATGTCAGGCGCCTGATCGAGCGCGGCGGTGAGTGAGCCGTGTTCGGAAATCAGCTTGCTTGCCGTCTTCGGGCCGACCCCGTAAATTCCCGGTATGTTGTCAACGCTGTCGCCCATCAGCGCGAGCACGTCACCGACGAGCTCGGGCCTGACGCCGAATTTCTCTTCGACCTCGTCAATGTAGATCCGTGCGCTTTTCATCGTATCGAGCATGTCGATCTTCGCGCCGTCAACCTCGCCAACCAGCTGCATCAGATCCTTGTCCGATGATACGATGGTAACATTCCACCCCTGGCGCTGTGCCTCGCGCGCATACGAAGCGATCAAATCATCGGCTTCAAGTCCGGCTTCCTCGATGCAAGGCAGGCTGAACGCGCGGGTCGCATCGCGTATCAAGGGAAATTGCGGGCGCAGATCTTCAGGAGGCTCAGGCCGGTTCGCCTTGTATTCCGGATAAATGTCGTTGCGAAAACTTTTGGAATCCTTGTCGAGGATGACGGCCAGATGCGTCGGTCCGTCAGCCGCATCCAGATCATCAGCCAGTTTCCACAGCATGGTCGTGTAGCCATACACCGCTCCAACCGGTGTCCCTTCGGGATCTGTCAGCGGTGGCAGCCTGTGATAGGCGCGAAAGATATAAGACGATCCATCGACGAGATAGAGATGCTGTTGCTGGTCGGACATGGGTGTCTGCTAGCATTGGTAAGCGAGCTGTGTAAGCCAATTCCGCCCTCCCGAGAATAAGACGAGCCGGTGTAAATTCATGTCAAAAATAGGGCGGAAATGAGGCATGCCTGCCTTATTTCGCTTGCATTGCCACATTGCGGCCATTATTTGACCAAGCAGAGCCGGGGGTCAGATTTCGGCTTCGGTGCGGATGGGGTCAACCAACGCACCTGATTCATTCGCTGAATAAGGATTACATATTATGCGTAAGATCATTCTTGCTGCTGCAGTTGCAACTTCGGCTCTGGGCCTTGCTGCTTGCGGTGAAACCGCTGAACAGGCTGGCGAAATGGGCGACGCGATGGCTGCAGACGCTCAGTCGGTTGCTGATGACGCGACTGCTGCTGCTGGCGACGCTGCCGACGCAACTGCTGAAGCTGCCGGCGACGCTGCCGACGCAACCTCTGAAGCTGCTGGCGATGCTGCTGCTTCCGTTGAAGGCGCTGCTGAAGACGCCGCTGCTGCTGCTGAAGAAGCTGTCGCGGGCGAATAATTCGCTTGTGAACAGCTCCCGCGCAGGCGGGAAGCACACAAAAGAAAAGGCGGTGCCTCGCGGCGCCGCCTTTTTCTTTACTTCGCCTCCATGGATTGAAGGCCGGACTTACTGACCGCCCGAATTGGGTGCGCTTGTCCAGTTACGGTTCTGGCTGCGCGAGGCGAAGCCGTAATAGAGCGCGCTGGTGATATTCGCGATTCTCTGATCGCGCTTCTGGCGCGAGGCTCTTTTGTTGTAGCGCTCGTCAATCAGGCTTGTGCTCTGTCCGGTGACATAAATCGCGGCGGCGACAATCCGGCCGTCGGGAAGGCGAAACACACCGATGTCGCTGGCTGTTCGGCTGAGTGTGCCCGTCTTGTGAGCAAGCCGGGCCTCCATCGGGAGAGCAGCCTTCATCCGCCGCTTTCCTGTCGTCGTTTCTTCCAATGATGCCATCAGCAGACCGCGGCTTTGCGGGCTCAACCACTTTCCTTGATAGATACCGGCCACCAGCCTGCCCATGGTCCGCGGCGTCGCGGAATCACGCGGATCGATCCATTCGACCGGGTCATATTCGCCATCATCGCGAACGAGTGTGGCAATATCGCGGGACAGCTCAAATTCCTCCAGCCCGGCCTTGCGCATCCACTTGTTAACCGCGCGCGGGCCGCCCACCACTTTCAGCAAGGCGTCAGTACAAGAGTTGCAGCTCTTGCTGATCATCAGGCTGATCAATTCGTAAGCGGGCAAGGAATTGCCGTAACGAACGGGTGCCTTCTCGGATGAAAACTTCGCCGATTTGACCGGGATCAGCAGCGGAAATTCGTCGGAAAGTTTCCATTTGCCCTGATCGACCCCGTCAAGAAAAGCTGCGGCAACCGCGACTTTGCTGGTCGATGCCATAGGGAAACGCTGATCTGCGAGTACGCCGATTTCTTCGCCTGTCGCAAGATCGATAGCATAAACCCCGATCCGCCCCAGTTCGCCATCTGCAAGATCGGCAATCCGCTTTTCAAAACTGGTTGCATAGACCGCTTCGAATGTCTGCGGCTCGCGCATTTCAGTGCCGAATGCATCGTCGAATGATGCGTGCAATTCCCCGCCGTTCTGCCTGTCAGCCTGGGCCGCGGCGGGTGATGCCAGTAGCGCAAGGCCAGTGGCAAACGAAAAGGCGAGAGGAAAGCGGGATATTGAGAACATCGGCAAAGAGTACTCTTTGTATGGTTACCGGTTACTTAATCACATCATATTGATCACATCGATTCGCCGCAGCAAGCAATCGTTTCATCGGCTGCGATGAAAGGTGCGCTGGCAGCGACCGATTCCTCCCAAGCGCGGCTTCAGCCTCGCTTTAGGGAACTGTAAAGCATGTAAACGGTTCCAGTTGTGTGTTCGTCGATCCTGCGGATATCAGGGTTGACGGCATTCTTTCGGGGCGCTGAAACCGGCGAGCTTATTTTGCAACGGGACTATTCATGAAAACGACTTCAATTGCCGCGCGCAGTTCGCGCGCCATTCTGACTGCGATGCTGCTGGGATCTACGAGCATCGCCTTTGCCCAGAGCGCACCGATTGTGCAGCCGGGCGCTCCGGGACAGGCGACCAAAGCCCTCAGCGCTGATGAAGCGACCAAGCTGGCAGCGTCGAAATACACGCAGGCCGACGTCAAGTTCATGCAGAACATGATCGTGCACCATCAGCAGGCGGTTGTGATGGCAGAGCTGGTGGATGACCGGACCAACACTGAAGAAGTGGTCGCCGTCGCCGGGCGCATTCTGGCGAGCCAGGAAGACGAAATTCAGTTTATGCGGGAATGGCTCGAAGCGCGCGGCGAACCTACCGAGATGCCCGGAATGGCTGCGCACAAGGATCACATGCACCATATGATGGCCGGCATGGCCTCTCCTGAGCAGCTAAAAGCGCTTGCTGCTGCGCAGGGCACCGATTTTGACCGCCAGTTCCTCACTCTGATGATCGCCCATCACGACGGCGCGATTGACATGGTCGATGCGCTGCTGGACCAGCCCGGAAGCGCTTCCGACCCGATCCTCTACCGTTTCATCGGTGATGTGGAGAATGATCAGAAGTCGGAAATTGACCGGATGGACACGGTGCTCGCCAGCCTGTCCTCCGACCCGCGTGCATCGCTTGTCTCAGGCTTTGATGATGCTGGCGAGGCGATCATGAACCTGCGCAAGGTCGCCAGCCTGCGCAAGCCGGCTGGCTTCTTCGATCCGGAAAACCCGTCTGACCTGCGCGCCGTGGTTCCCCCTCGCGAAGATGAAGATGAAGATGCAAGCGAAGCCGCTGAAGCAGAACAAACTGCTGAGGTTGCAGATGCAGAAGCAGCAGCAGAAGAAACAGCCGACCCCGCGGCCAAGGACGGCGAAAGCCTGACACAGTTCGCAGAGCGCACGCCGCTGCTCGACTTTGCCAACACCGACATGGCGTTCTTCGATGACATCATGGTCGCGGGCAATTATCACGGCTTCAACATTTATCGTCTTGGCGCAGATGGCGCGCCCAGCCTGATGAGTTCGGTTGTTTGCCCCGGCGGGCAGGGCGATGTCTCGGTTGTCGGTGACATTCTGATCATGAGCGTTGAGCAGACCCGCGGCCGTGTCGATTGCGGCCTGCAAGGTGTCGAGGAAGACGTCAGTGACGAACGTTTCCGGGGTCTTCGCGTGTTCGACATCTCGAACCTTGCCGCGCCGCGCCAGGTCGGCCAGGTCCAGACATGCCGCGGCAGTCATACGCATTCGGTCGTGAGCGTCGATGCCGAAAAGATTATCGTTTATAATTCCGGCACATCGCGCATCCGCGAGCAGGAAGAGCTCGCACGCTGCATAGACAATCCGTCAGACAGCCGTACAGCGCTGTTCAGCATCGATGTGATCGAAATCCCGCTGGCAAACCCGGCGCAGTCGCGCATCATCAGCAGCCCGCGTGTCTTCGCCGATGCCGAAACGGGCGAGATTGCTGGCCTGTGGCAGGGCGGCGAGAGTGAGGACGGGGCGCAGCGCACGGCTCGCACCGATCAATGCCATGACATCACCGTCTTCCCGAGCCTGAATCTCGCAGCCGGGGCGTGCTCGGGTAACGGCATACTGATGGACATTTCGGACCCTATGAACCCGGTTCGCATTGATGCGGTGTTTGATAAGGGCTTTGCCTATTGGCACTCTGCCACCTTCAACAATGATGGCACCAAGGTGATCTTCACCGACGAATGGGGCGGCGGTGGCCGACCGCGCTGCAAGGCATCCGATCCGATGACGTGGGGCGCAAATGCGATTTACGATATCAAGGATGGCAAGCTGGAGTTCCGCAGCCACTACAAGATGCCGGGACCGCAGAGCGAATATGAAAACTGCGTTGCGCATAACGGCTCGATCATACCGGTGCCGGGCCGCGATATCTTTGTTCAGTCCTGGTATCAGGGCGGCATCAGCGTGATGGATTTTACCGACAGCTCCGACCCGAAAGAAATCGCCTATTTCGATCGCGGCGCGATCAATGACGAACAGCTTGTCGTTGGCGGCTACTGGTCTTCATACTGGTACAATGGCCGCATCTACGGAACGGAAATCACGCGCGGGATCGATGTTTTCGCGCTTGAGCCGAGCGAGCATCTGACTGCGGCCGAGATCGCGGCAGCCGAAGCTGCGAGCTATGCAAATACGCGCTTCAACCCGCAGACCCAAACGCAGGTGACGTGGGATGACGACGTGATTGAGGCTGCCGCAGCAAGCCGCAAGGGCGGCTAAGCCAGGGCGATACTCAAACGAAAGGGGCGGGGTGGCAATAATGCTACCCCGCCCTTTTTTGTTTCAACGTACAGATCAGACGGTCAGGCGGCCTTTTGTTTCGCTATCCACTGATCGATCCGCTTTTCAAGGATGGAAAGCGGCACGGCACCGCCGCCAAGGATCGTATCGTGGAACCCGCGAATGTCGAACTTGTCGCCCAATTGCTCCTCTGCTTCAGCGCGCAATTCCTGAATACGGATCATGCCGATCTTGTATGATGTGGCCTGACCGGGAAGCACGAAATAACGCCGAACTTCCGAGCGAACGGTTGTTTCAGGCATGGGCGAGTTGGCGAGAAAATAATCGACGGCTTCCTGTTCGCTCCATCCTTTTGAATGGATACCGGTATCCACGACCAGGCGGATTGCGCGCCACATCTCATTCGTCAGCCGGCCGAAATCCGAATAGGGGTCCTCGTATGCTCCCATTTCCTTGGCCAGCAATTCGGAATAGAGCGCCCATCCTTCCCCGAACGCGGAGATAAAGCCGCCTTGTGAGCGGAACAGGGGAATGCCCGGCGTTTCCTGGGCTATCGAAACCTGCATGTGGTGACCGGGATTGCCTTCGTGATAGGCGATCGCCTCCAGCACCGGAATGGGCATCGCACGCATATCCGAAAGGTGCGCGTAATAAACCCCAGCGCGCGCACCATCAGGGGTGCCGGGCCGGTAGTGCTGGGCTGCGCCATCCTGTTCGCGGAACGGCTCCACCCGTTTTACCTCCAAAGGCGCTTTAGGCAGAACGCCAAAATATTCTGGTAGCTTTGCGTTGATGAAATCGAGGTGCTCTTCCGACTGTGCCAGATACATGTCGGCGCCAGCATCGCTTTGCGGGAAGAAAAAGCGATCGTCCTCGCGTGTGAAGGCGAAGAAATCCTGCAAATCGCCATCGAAGCCGACCTGCTCCATGATCGCTTCCATTTCCGTCCGGATGCGGGCGACTTCCGATAGACCTTTTTCGTGAATCTGGTCCGCTGTCATGTCGGTCGTCGTCATCAGGCCGAGGCGGTATTTGTAGAAGTCGGCGCCTTTGTCGAGCGTGCTTGCGCCCTGCGCCGTTTCGGACGTGTTTGGCCGGTCTTCGGTGAACCAATCGATCACGCGCGCATAAGCAGGCGCCATATCTTCAACCAAGGCGGTCCGTGCCTCTTCGCGCAGTTCATCAGCGCGTTCTTCGGTAATAATGCCTTTGTTTTGCAGGGACGCGAGATGTGCTTCGCTCGCTTCCCACAAAGCGGATGGCTCGCCATCGTCAAAGGGTGCGCCCGAGGTCAGCTTGCCGGACTCATCGATCACCGCATCGTAGGAAAATCGCGGCGGACGAGTGCCGTTTTGCGCATTGGCTTTCGCCCGGTCGAGCAATTGGTCCATCGCTGCGCCTATGCCTGCAAGGCGGGCGATAAATGCGGTCATATCCGCTTCTGTATCGACCTTGTGCTGGGTCAGAAGAAAGCTTGGCAATGCGGTGTGCGTGCCGTTCATCTGATGCAGGATGTATTCCTGGCCTGTGAATTCCAGCGCCTTTTCCGCTTGATCCTTGCGGAAAACAAAGATGTCCCAGGAAAGCTTCGCTTCATCGTCGAGCTCATCATAGTCAAAGTTGCTCTGCATTTCCGCAACGGCGGATTGCCACCAGCGAAGCTGCGCCTCCTGAGCTTCAAGAGAAAGATCGTCGATCTTGTCGTAATCGGTCTTACGCCCCAGTGCAGTCTGGCGGATCGGGCTGAAAGCAAGCTCTTCGTCGAACTTCACCGCAAACCATTCATTGAGGCATTCGGTTTGCGTGGTCGCGCATTCAATAGTGGCGACGGTCGGTTGCATCATGTCGCAACCAGCCAAAGCGACGGATGCCATCAAAACGGCAGCGATTCTTGTTTTCAAGATCAATTCCCCAAAATCGATTTTTCTCAATCCGGAGACCATGCGGCAGCGGGGCGCGATTGGAAAGCCCCCAAGTCGATGGGAATCGTAGCTAAAAGAAAAGGCCCGGCGGGATTTCTCCTGCCGGGCCTTCGATTAGGGTAGGAAAGCTTTGAGCGGGCTTAGAAGCCGCCCATTCCGCCCATTCCGCCCATGCCGCCCATATCGGGCATTGCTGGCGCGGCAGCCTTGTCTTCCGGAGCGTCAGAAATTGCCGCTTCGGTGGTGATCAGCAGGCCGGCAACCGACGCGGCATCCTGCAGAGCGGTGCGTACGACCTTGGTCGGGTCGATCACGCCGGCTTCCACCAGATTTTCATAGACATCAGTTGCAGCGTTGAAGCCCTGAGTTTCATCGCCTTCGCGCAGAAGGTTGCCCGAAACAACAGCGCCATCGTGGCCAGCGTTCTGAGCGATCTGGCGAACCGGCGCCATGATTGCGCGGCGAACAATGTCGATACCGCGGGTCTGGTCGTCGTTCTCGCCCTTCAGGCCATCGAGCGCCTTGGTCGCGTAAAGCAGCGCAGTGCCGCCGCCAGGTACAATGCCTTCTTCAACGGCTGCGCGGGTTGCGTGCAGCGCGTCGTCGACGCGGTCCTTGCGTTCTTTCACTTCAACTTCCGAAGCGCCGCCAACCTTGATCACGGCAACGCCGCCTGCGAGCTTGGCGAGACGCTCTTGCAGCTTCTCACGGTCATAGTCGCTGGTGGTGTTTTCCATCTGCGTTTTGATTTCGCCAACACGCGCCTGGATGTCTTCAGCAGATCCGGTGCCGTCGACGATGGTGGTGTTGTCCTTGTCGATGGTGACACGCTTCGCTTCGCCGAGCATGCCGAGCGTGACGTTCTCAAGCTTGATGCCGAGATCTTCGCTGATCATTTCACCCTTGGTCAGGATGGCGATGTCCTGCAGCATCGCCTTGCGGCGATCGCCGAAGCCCGGTGCCTTGACCGCAGCAACCTTAAGACCGCCGCGCAGCTTGTTCACCACGAGCGTTGCGAGGGCTTCGCCTTCAATGTCCTCTGCGATGATCAGCAGCGGGCGACCGCTCTGAACGGCCGCTTCGAGGATCGGCAGCATGGCCTGAAGGTTCGAAAGCTTCTTTTCGTGGATAAGGATGTACGGGTTGTCGAGTTCGACAGTCATCTTGTCCGGGTTGGTGATGAAGTAAGGCGAAAGGTAGCCGCGATCGAACTGCATGCCTTCGACAACGTCGAGCTCGAATTCGAGGCCCTTGGCTTCCTCAACGGTGATGACGCCTTCTTTACCGACCTTTTCCATGGCTTCGGCAATCTTCTCGCCGACTTCCTTGTCGCCATTGGCCGAGATAACGCCGACCTGGGCGATTTCAGACGAGCCGGAGACGTCCTTCGAGCGGCCCTGGAGGTTTTCAATAACCTTGGCGACGGCGGTGTCGATGCCGCGCTTGAGATCCATCGGGTTCATGCCGGCAGCAACAGCGGTCATACCTTCGCGTGCGATGGCCTGGCCCAGAACAGTTGCAGTGGTGGTGCCGTCACCGGCGAGATCGTTTGTCTTCGAAGCGACTTCGCGCAGCATCTGCGCGCCCATATTCTCGAACTTGTCCTTGAGCTCGATTTCCTTGGCGACGGTAACGCCGTCCTTGGTGATGCGCGGCGCGCCAAAGCTCTTGTCGATCACGACATTGCGGCCCTTGGGGCCGAGCGTGACTTTAACAGCGTTTGCGAGCGTATCGACGCCCTTGAGAATGCCTTCGCGAGCTTCGCGGCCGAACTTTACGTCCTTAGCAGCCATTGTGATTTCTCCTGGAATTCAGTGATGTTTGGAAAAGAAAGCAGAGCGCGGCAATCAGCCGACGATCCCCATGATGTCGCTTTCTTTCATGATCAGCAGGTCTTCACCGTCGATCTTGACTTCGGTGCCCGACCATTTGCCGAACAGCACACGGTCGCCAGCCTTGACGTCGAGCGTGATGCGAGCGCCGCTATCGTCACGAGCGCCTTCGCCAACGGAGACGATTTCGCCTTCGCTGGGCTTTTCCTGTGCGCTGTCAGGGATGATGATACCGCCAGCGGTTTTGGTGTCGGCTTCGATACGACGAACCACTACGCGGTCGTGAAGAGGACGAAATGCCATTTTTATGACCTTTCAATTGAATGAGTGTGATTTTTGGCACTCTCCCCACGAGAGTGCCAGCGAGAGGCAAATGGGAGCGACCTTGCCGGGAGTCAACAGCTGGCCCAGCAAAAAATTTCGGTTCTCGCCCTAGGGATGGGGCAGTCTGTCAGTCAGGCCGATTTGCTCTCGCAAAATCCACCGCCATGTGAGCAGGACTGCCGCAAAAGCAAGGCCTGTGGCGAGGCCGATCCAGACGCCGGTTCCCTCCAGTGCAGTGAAAAAGCCAAGCCCCACAGCAAGACCAAAGCCTGGTACCCAATAGCTGAAGATGGCGATCCACATCGGAACCCTTGTGTCCTGCAAACCGCGCAGCGCCCCTGCGGCCACGGCCTGCACCCCGTCCACCAGCTGAAACGCAGCTGCGAGGACCAGATATTGCAGCGCGAATGCGACCAGAGCTGCATTGGCGGGGTCATCAATATCGACATAAATGCGCAGCAGAAGATCGGGCACAAGGATCATGGCCAAGGCTGTGAAGGCCATAAAGCCTGTGCCGAGCACCAGAGATACCCAGCCCGCCAGCCTGATACCGTCCCTGCTGCCGCCTCCATAGGC
>CALLQC010000068.1 GCA_938015255.1 uncultured Erythrobacter sp. | reverse complement strand
CCGCGAACTTTTTGCAGGAGAATTCATTGCTTTAATGAAAGTTGCTGACAAAGGATATTCACGCGATCAACTCGTCGGCAGCTACGCCGGAGCGTTTGGTAATCCGCAATTTCTCCCCTCGGTCTACCTGCGATTGGCAGCCGATGGCGATGGCGACGGGAGGGCTAATATCTTTACCAACCGCGCCGATACGTTTGCATCGATAGCAAACTACTTTCGCGACGCGGGTTGGCGAACAGGCCAGCCGTGGGGTGTGCGGGCAGCTGTCCCGGCGGGTTTCAACGTCGATGCCTACCGAACGGAGCTAAAAGCGCAGGTCTGTCCGCGTGTTCACGAAAGGCACAGCCAGTGGAAGACGGTGCGCGAGTGGCGCGATCTGGGTGTTCAGCCGCAACGTTACCTGCCCGATGACGCACTTGTATCGCTGTTTCAGCCTGACGGCCCTCGCTCGCCTGCCTGGCTTCTGACCGGTAATTACCGGGTTATCCTCGAATACAATTGTTCAAATTATTACGCGATGAGTGTTGGTTTGCTGGCTGATGAAATCGTGAACTAATCGCGGCGCATCGCTCGCCATTCAGTGAGCCCGTCGCTATTACCGAGTGATGGGTTATCGGCTCAACAATTTGGCATCCATTTGGGTAGCGTTCTTCGCGCTGCCCTTTCTTTCTGCACCCGTGGTTGCCCAGCCGCAAAACGTGGCTGCGCCAAGCGAGACCGAAGCGCCGATTGCATTACTGGTCGATGTGACTTCCGGACAGGTTTTGCACGCCCGGAACGAGAACCGCCGTTTCGTGCCTGCTTCAATCACAAAAGCGATGACGCTGCTGCTTGCTTTTGAATTGATGGAAGAGGGCAATCTGCGAGCCGAGCAGATCATCTCACTACGGCAGGAAACCTGGGAAGAGTGGTCCGGCAAAGGCTCTACCATGTTCCTGCCCGCTAATGCGCGGGTCTCAGTCGCGGAACTGTTGACTGCAATCGCAAATGTATCGGCCAATGACGGATCAGTGATGCTTGCCGAAGGGTACGCCGGATCGGTCGCAAAGTGGACATCGTTGATGAACGCCAAGGCCCGCGAAGTCGGCATGGTCAACAGCCATTTCGGAACGCCGAATGGCTGGCCGGACGAAGGGCGGACGTTCACGACTGCTTCTGATCTGGTGACTATGGCAGAGGCATTGGTCACCGAGCATTACGCGCTTTTTTCCCGGTTCATCGGTCGCCCGCAATTCACATATAACGGGATTACGCAGCCTAATAGAGATCCGTTATTGGGGCGCGTGGAAGGGGCCGACGGGATCAAAACTGGCTTTACCAATGAGGCTGGTTTCGGATTTCTGGGAACGGCAGAGCGGGACGGGCGCAGACTTGTGATGGTAATTGCTGGCGTCAGTCGCAATTCTGAACGCGCCCGACTGTCCAGGCGTTACATTGAGTGGGGCTTTCAAGCCTTTGATCAAAAGGCCATTTTTTCTACCGGTGAGATTGCCGGACGGGCGCGGGTGCAAGGCGGATCTACGCGGAGTGTCGAGCTTGTTACAGAAAGGGATGTCTTCGTTAACATTCCGAAGGATACGCAGGAGGCCCCAAGCGCACGGATTGTCTATGATGGACCTGTCCGGGCGCCGTTTGCTGCTGGTGATGAAATAGCAATGTTAGAGGTGATAGTTCCGGGAATGGAGCCGGCAAGGGTCCCGCTGGTTGCTGCCGAAAGCGTAGCAGAAGCGGGGGTTATATCTCGGATAATTAATGGTTTTATGGGGTGGGTCGATTGAGTTCCAGAAGTCAGAAAGGACGCTTCATTGCATTTGAGGGCGGCGAGGGGGCTGGAAAGTCCACCCAGGCCAAATTGCTTTCCGATGCTTTGCGCGGCTTGGGTGTGTCCGTCGACATAACTCGTGAACCGGGCGGGACGCCAGGGGCAGAGGCTATCCGCGATCTCCTGCTTAACCCGCCAACTGATCGCAAATGGAGAGGGTGGGGCGCCCGCGCAGAGGCGCTGTTGTTTGCCGCTGCGCGATCGGACCACGTCGAAAGGCGGATAAGGCCAGCACTTGAGTGCGGTACATGGGTAATCTGTGACCGATTTGTCGATTCCAGCCGAGCCTATCAGGGCGGCGCCGGGGGGCTGGGTGATGAATCGATTCTGTCGCTGCACAATTTCGGAAGTGAGGGTTTGCGTCCAGACCTTACCATCTTGCTTGATGTTCCGGCGGACATGCTGGGCAAACGGTTAGCGCTACGGGACGGAACCGGATCTGATGCAATCGGCGGCCGTGATGCTGCTTACCATCAAAAAGTCGCCTCGCGTTTCAGCGTCATCGCGCAGTCTGACAAAAATAGAGTCGTGGTGATTGATGGCGGCCGCGATCCCCAAGATGTCCATGCGGATGTAGCGAAGGCTCTCAATCCGATGATCTCAGAATTCATCAAATGACCACATGGCCCAACCATGACGAGGCGTGGCGTGAATGGCGGCGCGCGCTGCAGGGCGAGCGCATGCATCATGGCTGGATCCTGGCGGGTAAAAGCGGGCTGGGCAAACAGCAATTTGCCGCCGCTGCGGCGCGTGAACTCGTGGCGGATGGAGGCACGCATCAGCCAGGAGGTGAGCATCCCGATATCTTGTTGCTGACTCATCTGCCGAAGGATGAGAAAGAGGAGAAAAAGAGGGATGACGGCAAGCCCTACCAGCTCAAACGCAACATTGCTGTTAATCAGATTCGCGAAATGCAGCGCCGCCTTACCACACGGCCCACCCTCGGCAGCAGGCGTGCGATTATCATCAATCCTGCTGACGATATGGAGCCAAGCGCGTCCAATGCCTTGCTCAAAAGTCTAGAGGAGCCGCCGCAAGGTACATTCTTCCTGCTGGTGACGCACCGTCCATCGCGCCTGTTGCCGACTATCCGATCACGCTGCCGGCTCCTTCGTTTTCCTCTGATTTCAGACAGGGAACTCGGGCGCATGTTGAGCGAGGATGATGAGGCGCTAACCACGCAGGCCCGAGACGCGGCGATCCGTGCTGCGGAAGGCTCATTCGGCGCGGCCAGACGCTTTGTGGATCAGGATATGGGTCTTCTCGCGCAGCTGATCGAGCGCCTGTTGTCGGAAGGTGACGCGGCATTCATGCTGCGGGCGGATCTTGCAAAGGCCATTGGGCCTCGTGCCGATCGAGAGCGCATTCAGGCGGTTCTTGAGCTGGCCCAGGCCATCGTCGCGGGCAAAGCGCGTTCATCGCAAAATTCGACTGAGCGCTCGCTGCTCATCAATCTCCACGGCGGATTGGTGTCGCTCGCTGCTCAGGCACCGACCTATAACTTTGATACAGGTCTGCTTTCGCTCCAGATCGGCACCTTGCTTAGCTCGGTCAGCGCGGCTAGCGATCACGCCAATGTCTAGACAAAATTCTTTCTACGTCACAACCGCGATCAGTTATCCTAATGGACGCCCGCATATCGGGCACGCCTACGAAGCGATCGCAACGGATGTAATCGCCCGTTTCCAGCGTCTTATGGGGCGCAGCGTCCGGTTCCAGACCGGCACGGACGAGCACGGCCTGAAAATGGCACGAAAGGCGGAAGAGCAGGGCAGGACCGCGCGCGAGCTTGCTGATGAGATGTCCGGCCACTTCCGCGAAATGTGTGATGCGCTGAACGTCTCGCATGACCGGTTTATCCGCACCGTGGAAGACGATCATCACCGCGCAAGTCAGGCAATCTGGCAATGTATGGAAGCAGCAGGCGACTTGTACCTGGACCGTTATGAAGGTTGGTACTCTGTTCGCGACGAAGCGTATTACGATGAAAGCGAGCTTGTTGAACAAGAGGGGGGCACAAAGCTTTCGCCACAAGGCACTCCGGTAGAGTGGACCGTAGAGGAAAGCTGGTTCTTCCGGCTCTCAAAATATCAGGACAAGCTCCTGGAATTGCTAAAAACTCCAGGTTTTCTTGAGCCTGCCAGCCGCCGCAACGAAATGATTGCGTTTGTTGAACAGGGGCTGCGCGATCTCTCCGTCAGTCGCACGAGCTTTGACTGGGGTGTGAAAGTGCCCGGATCTGACAATCATGTGATGTATGTGTGGGTCGATGCTCTAACCAATTACCTGACCGGCCTGGGCTTCCCCGACGATAGCGAAGAGATGCGGGAGTTCTGGCCTGCAGACCTGCACATTATCGGCAAGGACATCGTCAGGTTTCACACAATATACTGGCCAGCTTTTCTGATGAGCGCCGACTTACCCCTGCCAAAGAAAGTGTTCGGTCACGGCTTTTTGCTCAATCGCGGGCAAAAGGAATCGAAATCGCTCGGCAATGTCACCGATCCACTTGAATTGGCTGAAACATTCGGCGTGGACGCGCTGAGATATTTCCTGATGCGCGAGGTCGCGTTTGGTCAGGATGGCAGCTACTCGCCGGAAGCCATCGTGACACGCGCGAACGCCGAACTTGCGAATAGCTTTGGCAATCTGGCGCAGCGCACGCTTTCAATGATCGCAAAGAATATGGATGGCTTGCTTGAGCCCTATTCGCTCGCCGATGCGGACTCGATTCTGCTTGATGTCGTACACACGGCTTGTGCCGTTGAATTGCCCAAAGAATTTGAAAATCTTGCATTTTCGGTAGGTATCGAAGCGTGGATCAAGGCGGTTTATGCCTGCAATCAATATGTCGATGAGCAGGCGCCATGGACTCTCAAGAAAACCGATCCTGAGCGGATGAAGGCCGTACTTCAAACCCTTTTCATAGCCATTCGCGATCTAGCAATCGCAATCCAACCCGTCGTACCACAGAAAGCTGCGTTGGTTCTGGAACAGCTCGGCATTGCGCAGGACGAACGCACTTTTGCGCATCTGGAGGACGGCGCGTGGTTTGATCGGCTCGCTTCAAGCGACTTCAGAGTCGGGAAGCCGACACCGGTTTTTCCGCGTCTCGAGCTGCCACAAGCGGCAGAGGAGGGCGCCTGATGCTGGTCGATAGTCACTGTCATCTCGAATATAAGGGGTTGGTCGAGGATCAGCAGGGGGTGCTAACCCGCGCGCGAGAAGCGGGGGTAGGGGCCTTCCTGAACATTTCGACCAAGCATAGCGAGTGGGAGCAGGTGGTCGCGACTGCCAATCGAGAAGCCGATGTCTTCGCGTCGGTGGGAATTCACCCTCACGAAGCCGATTCTCACGCCGAACTTGCGCGCGACACCCTCCTTTCGGCTACTGAAAACCAGAAAGTCATTGGTATCGGGGAAACGGGTCTCGATTATTATTACGATCATTCGGACCGTGAAACGCAGGCAAATCTGTTCCGGATGCATATCGATGTCGCGCGGGAGACAGGTCTACCTGTCATTATTCACACCCGAGATGCGGAAGATGACACATTCGAAATTCTGAGCGAGGAGATGGCGAGGGGCTCTTTTCCTGCCCTGATCCATTGCTTTACCTCCTCGGCTGAGTTTGGCCGAAAGGTTTTGGAATTGGGTTTGTCGATTTCCCTATCGGGCATTGTAACTTTCAAGAACGCAAAAGATTTGCAGGAAGCTGCCAAGAGCATCCCAGATGATCGGTTGTTGGTTGAGACCGACAGTCCATTTCTAGCGCCGGTTCCGCACCGTGGCCGCCCATGCGAGCCTGCATTTGTTGCAGATACAGCAAAATTCGTGGCTGAGCTTCGCGGTGTGGATACGGACCGCCTCGTGGCGCAAACCACTGCGAATTTCGCGGGGCTGTTCACAAAGGCAGGCCTGTGAAGTTGATCATGCTGGGTTCGGGCACGTCGACTGGCGTGCCGCGCGTGGGCGGACCTGACGGCGAAGGTGACTGGGGTGACTGTGACCCGCATGAGCCGCGCAACCGCCGCACCCGTGTTTCGATCATTGTCGAAAGCGATGAAGGTAAGCGTCTGCTGATTGATACTTCGAGTGATTGCCGCGCGCAGCTGCTGGCTAACAAGATACCATCGATCGATGCCGTGTTCTGGACGCATGACCACGCCGATCATTGCCACGGAATCGATGACCTGCGCGTGATGCGTTATGGCCGCGGCGGTCCGATACCGGGCTATGCCTCGACAGAAACGGTCAGAAAACTGCGCAGCCGGTTTGGTTATGTTTTTGCCGGTCAGGACGGTTATCCAACAATCATCAATCTCGATACTCTGGATCGGCTGCGGATTGTTGCAGGCTTCGGCGTTGAATGGTGTCAGATGGAACATGGCCCTGGCGAGACCACTGCTTACCGATTTGAAGCAGACGGTAAATCAATAGTTTACGCTACAGACTTCAGTGCAATCTCGGATGAAATGGTTGATTTGTTCGATGGCGTTGATGTGTTGGTAAGCGATTGTTTGCGCCGCGATCCACACCCAACGCATGCGCATCTGGAGATGGCCATTGATCTGGCCGAGCGCTGCGGAGCAAAGCGATTGGTGCTCAGCCATCTCGACAAGAGTATGGATTATCGTACCTTGGTCGATG
>CALLQC010000067.1 GCA_938015255.1 uncultured Erythrobacter sp. | reverse complement strand
AGCTGTTCGACAAGAAATCGAAGAATTCGACCAATGTTTGGAATTCGATCCTTGAGCGGGGTGGCAGTGTGCAGCACCTTGATTTCCTCACCGACGAGGAAAAGGCGAGCTTCAAGACCAGCTTCGAAATCGACCAGCGCTGGCTGCTAGAATTCGCAGCCGACCGCGCGCCCTACATCGATCAGGCGCAGTCGCTGAACCTGTTCATCCCGGCGGATGTCGACAAGTGGGATCTGATGATGCTGCACTTCCAGGCATGGGAAAAAGGTATCAAGTCGCTTTATTATCTCCGGTCGAAATCGGTCCAGCGTGCAGGCTTTGCCGGCGGGGTCGAAGCCGACAACACTGCCGACGCGGCGAAGTTCGAACTTGCTGCAGAGCAGACCGATTATGAGGAATGCCTGAGCTGCCAGTAGAACGCGCGGCATCCGATAACCAAATGTAAAGACTTAAGAATTAGCCCTCTTCGCGATTTGTGAAGGGGGCTTTTTCATGCTTTGGATCTGGCTTGGTCTGGCGATATTTACCGGCTTTATCGCGGTGCGCAGCTTTAACGAGGCGCGCTATTTCCGCTCGGCCTTTGCGGCGTTTTGGTTTGCGATGTTCCTGTTTTCGATCTGGATCGATTTCCAGCAGTCCGGCGCGCCGGTGGCGTAGGCCTGCATGGCGGCGCAGGCCGCCTTTACTGCCCGTTAAGCATCGCGCGCTAATCCATACCGGCTATGCGAACCCGGCAAACCAAGCGGAAAATCATCGAGCTCCCCGGCCGTTGCTATACCGGTCAGGGCACGCCGCAAGATGTGATTTTGAAAGACCTTTCGGTTGGCGGATGCCGGTTCGAAACTCAATCGGTCAAGCTGGGCCTTGGCTCGCGCCTGCAAATCTATATCGCCGGAACCGGGCCGCATCACGCCTCGGTCACCTGGGTTGAAAAGGGCGAAGTCGGCATCACCTTCCGCACACCGCTTTCCGAAGAAAAATTCGAAGGTTTCCAGAGCAGCCATGTGCCGGTCTATTCGCAAAGCTCGGGCGGTGCGTTTGACGCGATGCCGGAAGATCAGTCGACCCGCAGGTTCTGCTAGGCCCGTCCGGCCCGGCAAAGCCGTTCGCTTCGAACAAGAAATTGTGTCATATTCCCGCTCAGGACGGACGGGAGAGAAGTCATGTCATTTACAATCTGGGTGGGAATTGCCGGCACGCTGGTCGCGCTGTTTTTCCTCATCAACGCCTATCGCAATCTGCGCGTGAGCATCACCGGCCACGCGGCCAATGCAGCGCGCATCCATATCCCCATGGCAATCGCCTTCATTCCGGCAATGTGGATGGCCATTGTGATCATGAACCTGTGAAAACCGCTGCACGAATAGCCTTCGCCGGGGCGCTCGCGCTTCTCGTTTCGGCCTGTGCCAGCCAGATTGATGCAGGCGTGGCAACCGGCAAGGATGTGCCGGGCTTCTGGTGGGGTTTGTGGCACGGATTTATCTTTCCGTGGAGCTGGATCGGATCGCTTTTCCGGCCTGACGTCGCGGTTTACGCGGTGCCCAATACGGGCGGCTGGTACGATTTCGGTTTCTTTGTCGGCATCACAATGTTGGGCGGCGGCAGCTTCTTCGGTTCAAAGAGCGGCGGCAACTAGGCGCGCGCAGCATCGCGCTCGTCGCCCATCTCGACGATTTCGACCCTGTTTCGCCCGGCCCGTTTCGCGCTGTAAAGCGCCGCGTCGGCCATTTCGATCAGCGTTTCACGGATATGGGCGGCATCGTCCTGGCTGGTATTCTGCCTGATCGCCTGACCCAGACCGACTCCGATAGATGCTGTTACCAAGGAGCGGGCCTTGGTGCTGCTGTACGGGCCGATTGGCACGAGCAGCGCTGCGATCATTGCGCGCACGTCTGCGGCAAAGTCGGCTGCATGACCCGGATACCTCTCGCGGAACGCGCCGATAAACTCCTCGCCGCCATAGCGACCGACACCGCCGTCAACCTCCGCGAAGACATCGTTCAGGGCCTTGGCGACCATGGTCAGGCATGTATCGCCGGATTGGTGTCCGTGCGTGTCGTTGAAATGCTTGAAATGGTCGATATCGATCATCATCAACGCCATCCGGCCCTTGCTGGTGCGGCGGTGCGCGTCTTTGGCCGCTGTCACGATCTGCCTGTCCAGGCTGTTTTCAAAGCCGCGCCGGTTGAGAATGCCTGTCAACGGATCGCTTTCCGACAGCCTGCGCAGCCGCCGGTTCGCCGCACGCAGCTCATGCGCAGCTGCCTGGGCGCGCAGGGTCAGCAGGAAGTTGCGCTGATGCAGCCGTTCAAAACGATAAGCGAGCGGTAGGGTGGCGCATGCGACGAGGATCAGGAGCACCAGATAATCGGCACGGTCCGAAAGCGCCCCAAGAGGTGAGGCGGCAATAACCAGCATGACGACAGCGACGAAGGCGATGTCGAACAGCACCAGTTGACGCAGGGAAAGCGGCATTGTCACGTTGGCAAGGCCGATGACGATGGTTGTCGCGGTCAGGTAGATCGCAGCGAGTTCTGACGGCAGGTGAAACGAAAAGTGCACAATCATTCCGACAAAGGCGATCGGGCAGGCGGCTAGGCAGAATGTCATTATCGCGGTCTGGCGCCGGTCGGCTGCGATCATGCCAATCAGGGTCAGCGGCGCGACCGTCAGCACCCGCCAGATTGCCCCTTCTGCGACCATGGCCGGGTAGATCACGTAGTCGAGCGCGAGAGACATCAGGCATGTCGCAAATCCCAGGACAAACAGGAAGTGCTGCTCGCGGTAGAGCCGCGTCTCGAGTTCTTTGCCGTAGAGGCTGCGAATCGCCTGCGGCCAGCTCCCGAATGGGCTTGCGGGTGTGACTTCGGTGATTTCATTGGTGATGTCAGCGGTTTCGGGGCTCAGCTCACCCCCTGCGCCGGAAACGCTCACCCCTTCGCGGGGCACATCGAAAACGCCTGCAACGCCCATCGCACATGCGATATCAGGAGTTGTTTAAGGCCCAGTTAGCCCGATTGGTCCACGACCGATGCAACCGATGCAAGTCTGAAGCGGAAAGTTCGTTGTGCGCTTTGCAACAGCCCCTGGGGCGCCCTCCGTCCGACTCGGATTTTGCACGGTTTATCCCCGCGTAAATCTAACCCCTTGCCTTCGAATCTCCGCTCTGATTCCCTATATGGTCTGTTCACGCCAAACAAAGGGACCACAACATGTCGTTGCTCGAAGCTCGCAATACCTACAAGCCGTTCGAATATCCGTGGGCTTACGAGTTTTGGAAACGCCAGCAGCAGATCCACTGGATGCCCGAAGAAGTGCCCCTTGGCGAAGACTGCCGCGACTGGGCGCAAAACCTGACCGACAGCGAGCGCAATCTGCTCACGCAGATCTTCCGCTTCTTCACCCAGGCTGATGTCGAGGTGCAGGATTGCTACCACGACAAATATGGCCGCGTGTTCAAGCCGACCGAGATCAAGATGATGCTCGCCGCGTTCTCCAATATGGAGACGGTCCACATCGCGGCCTATTCGCACCTTCTCGACACGATCGGCATGCCCGAAAGCGAATATTCCGCCTTCCTCGAATATGAGGAAATGGCCGACAAGCATAGTTACATGCACCAGTTCAGCGTCGACACCGACGAGGACATTGCCCGCACGCTCGCCATGTTCGGCGGCTTTACCGAAGGGCTGCAGCTGTTCGCGAGCTTCGCGATGCTGATGAACTTCCCGCGCCACAACAAGATGAAGGGCATGGGGCAGATCGTATCGTGGTCGGTCCGCGATGAAAGCCTCCACTGCGAAGGCATCATCAAGATGTTCCATACCTTCTGCGAAGAGCGCAACTGCCTCACCAAGGCGGTGAAGGAAGACATCATCGATATCTGTCAGAAGACTGTTCGGCTCGAAGACGCGTTTATCGACCTCGCGTTTGAGATGGGGCCGGTGAACGGCATGACGGCAAAGGATATCAAGCGCTACATCCGCTACATCGCCGACTGGCGCCTGAAGCAGCTGGGCCTGCAGGAGATCTACATGATCGACGAGCACCCGCTGCCATGGCTCACCCCGCTGCTGAACGGCGTCGAACACGCCAACTTCTTCGAAACGCGCGCCACCGAATATTCCAAGGGCGCAACCCGCGGCAGCTGGAACGACGTGTGGTCAAGCTTTGACAAGCGCCAGAAAGCAAGCGCCGCAAACGAAGTGGCCGAGGAAAACGGCGATCCGGATATGTTCGGAAGCGTCGAAGCCGCAGAGTAGAGTTGTAAAGGCAGGATAGTCAGCCTTTACGGACAGCATTCTGACCCGCGAAGGCATCCGCAGGCGCGTCAACCCCGATCCCGGTCGGGGTTGATGTGAATGCGACATTCGCGCAGGCCCAGCCAGTGGGTGACGAGCATTAACGTGAACGCAGCGGGCCTACAAAGCGAGGCCAGAGCGAGCGGACCAAGAGCGGCCTGTGCACCCTGCGCCGGTAAAGCGTGTTTTCGAACGGACTTGGTTTTGACCTGCTTTGCTCATCTTGCTGTTTGACGGGCTCCCTGCCGTGTCCTTGTGGCGATTGGCCTTGCTCCCTCTTCGAGCGCTCCAAGGAAGGTTGAAAATCCTTGTAAATTCAGCCTCTTCGCGGCGCAAATATAAGGTTTGGTTTACCGTCAATACGCACAAGGAGCCCGGCAGGCGCACACGGCGTCAAAGACAAAAAAACCGGGAACTCGCATGGAACTTCTAAAACCGACCCTAAGCGGCATATTGGGATTTGCAGGCATCGTCGTAGTGGTGCTTTCAGGCCCGCGTCTATTTGACCCCGGTGAAATCAGGCAACAAGCCGCCGCGTCAACCGATGGCGCGGCCTTTGTGAGAGTAGAGATTCAGGGCTGATCGGCGCTCATACGCTGGCAGCTTTTGCCCGCGCCCAACCGGTTTGAAGCGCCCGGCCAAATGCCCCGCCGGAACCCGAGCGGCTGCTCCTTCGTTTCATTCGCGAACACAAGGAGCAAACCCGATGCAAACCCGCAATTCTCTCGTCCGTTTTTCCGCTTTCGCCGCAACCGGCGCAGCCATTTCGCTAGCCGCGTGCAGTGCGCCTGCTGATGATGGCCCCGCGGACACCGCCGGTGAAAGCATCGAAGGCGTGGCCGAAGGTGAGCCTCTGACCGGTGCCGAGATCGAAGAAGCCGTGCCCGGTATCGAGAACGCCGAACCCGAAGGCGAAACGGGCAACACTGCCAATCTGGGTGAGCCGGAAAACGTCGAATACACTGACGACGCCGAAGAATACTGATTGTCGCTGACCCGCGCGCCCTGCGCGAACTCCATTGAGCGCAGCCTAGTCGTGACCCCATGGCGCGGGCGGGGCGTCGATCTCTTCGCTTAGATCGAATTCGACGCGGAAGAAGCGGTCTTCCGGCGCGCCGCCTTCCTCTGTGCGTTTGAGCTGATAGGCAAAGCGGCCCTGCGGCGCGTCTGCCGGGTCGATCTCGACCGTCCAGACATTGGTGACCGATGCGCTCAACCCTTCACGCTCGAACATGGCGATGCTGTAGGGATCGACGGGGAAATCCTGCGCATGCGCTGTCCCCCCATTCTCTGTGTCACCGCCATATTGAGTCACGGCGTCCTCCGATCTGTCCTGATGGCGGTGATCGTGCTTCAGCCGCAGGCCTGCATCGGTGCGGGTGATAACCCAGGTGCGCGAACGGTCCCATTCGCCGCCCAGCTCAACATGAAACGGCACCGCAATCCGGTCGTCCGAGCATTCGCGCACATGCATCACCATTGCTGCGCCGGCGAAATCAGCGTCGGCTGCGTCCTCGCTCACAAGCGCGCCCGAATATGCCTTTCCGCAGTGGCTGGAGAGCGCCTGCCAGAATGCGTCCTGCGGCTGGACCGCCTCGGCCTCGCTCCCGGCCTGAGGGGCAGCGGCATCACTGCAGGCGGCGGTCAGCGCGAATAGCGGAAGCGTAAGAGCAATGGTGCGCAACATGAGCTTGATCCTTTAATGCGCGGTTTTCCTACTCGCGCGGGTGTTTGTACGAAAGCGGATATGCGAACCGCTGTGATCACCTGCATCCCATGGACGACTGATCGGATGATCCGATCAAAGGGCATGTGTAATCGATATGCTTTTACGCTCAGGACCGTGTTCCATGTGTTCCACGTGGTTCATGTCTCGCCCCGCTGCGATGAACCGAGTGCCACGGGAACGGGCAGCGAGGAGCTGTGCCGGCTCAGAACAGCAGCGTTTCGGGATTGGGCATCGGTTCGCGCTTTTGCGCCTTTACCAGGCTCAGCACGCTGCGCACGCCAAACCACACCGCCACCGCCATCAGCATCGGGACGCCGATCAGAACCAAGACCAGAATGGTGCTAACAACCGAGGCCACCAGACCGATCCAGAACGTGCGGATCAAGTACGTGAAGTGCGAACTGGCCCAATCCTCTCGGTTCTCGCCCTGCCACACATGCGCCAGCACGATGCCGACCAGGCCCGACACACCGGTCAGAAAGCTGCCGAGATACAGCAGGGTGATGATGGTGGGCTGGTTGAAGTCAAAACCGCTTGTCTGTGCAGGTTCGTTCATGGCTGATCCCCTTTGGCCGCTGACGAATGCGGGCAGTCTAGGGATGAAGCGCGATAGGGCAAGCCCCTGTCGCGCGGCGCGGGGCGTCATCACGCGTCACTTGCACCAGTCGACAGGGTATGTGCCCCAGCCGCTCTCCCCGGCAAGGCCGCGGCCGATCATCACCTGCGCGAGGTATTCGGGAGAGCCATCGTCTGCAATGCGGCGCAGCTCGCGCAGCTCCCGCCCGTACTGGTCGCGGGGCGGCGTATCCTCGCCGCTCCATTCAAACGGTCCGTTCGCAAGCCAGTCAAGCAAGGCCGCGCGTGCGCGCTGGGCCTGCGCGCTCTCTGCCGGGCAGGCGCCGTCAATCTCGGGCGCGTCGAACCCGGTCAGGCGGATGCGGCGTGTGCCTTGTCCCGGACGGGAGCCTGCTCCCATCACAATCGTGTCGCCGTCGACAACGCAGCCATTGGCGCCGCGCCACGGTGTGCCGCACATGACAAAGCGGGATGTCTGCCGCGTCCAGCCCTGTTCCTCGGCATAGGGGCGGTAGACAAACCACCAGCCTGCACTGACGATGGCAAGCAGGACCGGGACGCGCCAGATCGTCCACCACGAGCCCATGCGCCCGCGCGTCGACTTGCCGCGGCGAGGGCGGCGGCGGTTCAGCATGGAGTGAGCGAAACAGACATCGCGGAGCACACCCCGCCGAGAGGGAGGTGGTCAGGTGCGCGGTTTGTTACGCCGGTCATCACCGCTGCGACGCTCCCCTTCGCGGCGATCGTCATGTTTGATGGGTAGATCATCTTCGCGGCGATCACCATTCTTGCGGCGGCCTTCGCCTTCACCTGTATCGCTGTCAGCCATGCTCTGAGTTCCCCCTGAATCGACTTTGCAGAGTGAGGGAATCCCCACGCATCAAAGATCTGTTGCGCTCAGCATAGCACAGAAAGAAGAATGATGAGAAAGCCTCGGCTGTAAACTCATGAAAAAGCCGCCGGGGTGACCCGGCGGCTTTCCGTTTCATTTGCTTTGTAATCGGTGCGTTACGCAGCAGCAATGTTGCCTGTCTCATCGAGCGAACCATTGGTGCCATCCGGACGCTCAATTTCAAGGCAGGTGCCGGCATCGACATAGGTCCATGCATTGCCTTGATAATCGATCACGCTGGTGCCTGCACAGCTGGTGCCCGGACCGGCTGCGCAATCATTTTCACCGGCTAGAGACACGCCGAAGCACTTCTCTTTCTCTCCGCTGCCCGCTGCGGCCAAAGCTTCTGCTTCGGTTGATGCGGCGCCTGCGTCCGCTTCTGCCGGTGCATCTGCGCCGCCGCCGCATGCTGCAAGCACACCTGCCGCTGCTGCAAGAGCGATAGAGCCGTTAATACGAGTAGTGTTCATTATGTCCTCCAAATCCAAGATCTCACGCAGGCGCGTAATCGCACCCGCACCGACCGATTCGTAGTCAATCAACAAAAGGTTACGGTGCCAAGCAAAAAACGCTGAGTTGCAATAAGTTCACGTATGGTTCGCGTAGCCTTTGCACGCACGGCCCGAAGCGGTTAAGCGGCCTTTCCAACCCGGCGCGCTGGCTTGGGCTCACAAATGGATGCGCGATGATGACGAAGACACGAAATTCCGAAAGTGATGCCGCCGGTCTTTTCAAGGCGGAGACCCTGATTGAGGCATTGCCGTATTTCCAACGCTATGCTGGCCGCACCTTTGTGGTCAAGTATGGCGGGCACGCAATGGGCGAGCCCCAGGCCGCGCGCGATTTTGCCGAGGATATCGTCCTGCTCAAAGCGGTCGGGATCAACCCTGTTGTCGTTCATGGCGGCGGCCCGCAAATTGGCGATATGCTGACCCGGCTTGGTGTAGAGAGCACCTTTGTTGATGGCCTTCGCGTTACTGATGAGGCGACCGCGAAGGTCGCGGAAATGGTGCTTTCAGGGGCGATCAACAAGGAACTCGTCGGCTGGCTGTCCAATGCGGGCGGTAAGGCAATCGGGATTTCCGGCAAAGACGGCGGGCTGGTTACGGCGCGCAAGGTAAGCCGCACAACCCGCGATCCCGAAAGCAATATCGAAAAGCTCGTTGATCTTGGTTTTGTGGGCGAACCTGCGGTGGTCGATACCAAAGTAATCGATACGGCGGTTGCGGCTGGAATGATCCCGGTAATCGCGCCGATTGCAGGCGGGGAAGACGGCGCGACATACAATATCAACGCAGATACGATGGCAGGCGCGATTGCTGCGGCATTGGGCGCGGCGCGGCTGTTTCTGCTTACCGATGTGGCGGGAGTTCTGGACGGCGAGGGACAATTGCTGACAGATCTCGACCCGTCCGAAATCCAGAAATTGCGCGATGACGGCGTGATAAGGGGCGGGATGGTGCCAAAGCTGGAAACATGCGTTTCAGCGGTCGAATCCGGCTGCGAGGCGGCTGTTGTGCTGGATGGACGAGTTCCCCACGCGATGCTGCTGGAGTTCTTCACTGCACGCGGTGCGGGCACTCTGGTGCACGCCTGACCACGCTGCTAGGGGCTTGATACTGGATTTAGCCGTATTACATCGCTAATACGGCTCTGGGACTGCCACTCAAGACTGCCTTTCAGGGCAATAGACAGGAATTTCGAATGTCAGGTTTGATCGCGGTTCAACAGATTATCGGGCTTATCACGAGCGCGCTGATCATGTTGATCATTATCCAGTTCGTAATCGGACTGCTGTTTGCGTTTAATGTCGTCAACACGTCCAACCAGTTCCTGATGCAGGTGTATGAATCGATCAACCGGCTGCTGGAACCCGTTCTTCGGCCGATCCGCAATCTCATGCCCAATACCGGAGCGATCGACTTTTCTCCGCTGGTTCTGATCATCCTGCTTCAGATCATCGGTATCGTGCTTAATTCCGTGATCCGCTCGGCAGCATTCTGATGACAGCCACCCGAATTGATGGAAAGGCCTTTGCGGCCCGCCTGCGCGATCGGGTGGGTGAATACGCGGTCAAGTTTGAAATGGCTGCCAATCGCAAGGCGGGATTGGCTGTCGTGCTGGTGGGCGATGACCCTGCGAGCCAGGTATATGTCGGCTCCAAAGGCAAGGCGACTGTCGCCGCCAATATGGAAAGCTTCGAGCATCGCCTACCCGCCGATACGACGTCTGCGGCGCTGCTTGCGCTTGTAGAGCGGCTCAACAATGATGACAGCGTCGATGGTATCCTGGTGCAACTGCCGCTGCCGGACCATATCGACGAGCAGAGCATTATTGCGGCGATCAGTCCGGACAAGGACGTGGATGGGTTTCACGTCATCAATGCCGGGCGACTGAGTGTCGGCCAAAGCGGATTTGTGCCATGCACGCCGCTGGGGTGTATGATGCTGCTCGCCGACAGGCTGGGCGATCTTTCCGGCCTCGAAGCGGTTGTCATCGGACGCTCCAACATTGTCGGTAAGCCGATGGCGCAGCTGTTGCTGGACGCGAATGCCACGGTCACTATCGCTCATAGCCGGACCAAAGATCTCGCCGGTGTCGTCCGCCGCGCAGATATTGTCGTTGCGGCAGTGGGCCGGCCGGAAATGATCCGCAAGGATTGGCTGAAGGATGGCGCGACGGTGATCGATGTCGGGATCAATCGCCTGCCGCCTGAACCAGGCAAGGAAAAAGGCAAGCTGGTAGGTGACGTTGCTTATGACGAAGCAAGCGAAGTCGCCGCGGCAATCACGCCGGTTCCGGGCGGGGTCGGCCCGATGACAATCGCGGTGCTGCTGCGCAACACTTTGGTTGCGGCGCATCGCAATGCCGGGCTGGACGTGCCCGAAGATCTCTAACGCGTCTGGCGTATCGCGCCGATCTGTGCTTCATTTCCGGCTAAGGAAGATTACGTCAGGGCGTCTGCCATAACGCGCGCCCATCGCCTGGAGATGTCATGAAAATCGCACACGCCCTTATGCTTGGCAGCACACTTGCCCTGGCTCTTTCTGCATGCGCGGGAGGTCAGCAAAGGCGCGGGCCTCCGCCAAAGGTGATCGCCGCAGCTCTGAAAGGCGCGCCGGGAGAGGCGCAGCCCAGCACAATTGTGAAGACCGAGATCGCCTATGCCCGTGCCGCATGGGAAGACGGGCAGCACACGGCGGGCCTCGAATTCGTGGCGCCAGGCGCGAAGGTGCATCTGCCGGGCGGTCCCTCCGATGCGGTGACTTATCTTGAAAGCCTGCCCGATCCGGAAGTGTCAGTGCAGTGGGCGCCGCGAACAGTGGTGATGAGCTGCCGCGGCGATCTGGCTGTGAGCATCGGCCGCTTCAGGGATCAGGAAGACTTTGTCGGCAACTTTGTGACTGTGTGGGCGCGCCAGCCCGGCAATGTCTACAAATGGACCTACGAAGCGGCGGGTCGGGACAATCCGCAGCCCCCACCGCGCAAAGTGATTGAGGATGGCGATATCGTCGTGACCGCGATAGATTCGATCAAGGGACTGGTGGCGACCTGCCCGCGGCCCGGAGATCCGGTGCCTGCCCCCCCTGCAATCCCGGCCTCGGACAGCAGCAATACCGGCTCGGAAATGTCGCGTGACGGCACGCTGCGCTGGCGCTGGGAGCATTGGGATGATGGGAGCAAAACGATCGCCATTGACTATTACTACAATGGCGAATGGACCACGCCGGTGCAGGAAAGACTTGCATCTGACAATTAAGAATGATGAGGGGCTGGCATGGTCCTGACCGAACTCTTTGTTTCCGCTTTTATCACCCTGTTCGTGGTTATTGACCCGCCGGGTTGTGCGCCGATTTATGCCGGTCTGACCAAGGCCGCGCCGCCCGCGCAGGCCCGCAACATGGCGCTGCGCGCCACCGCTATCGCCGCTGTCATCCTCACGATCTTCGCATTTTTCGGCGAAGACCTGCTCAACGCTCTGCATATCCAGCTCGACAGTTTCCGGATTGCCGGCGGTTTGATGCTGTTCTTTATCGCGTTTGAGATGGTGTTCGAAAAACGCACCCAACGCCGGACTGAGCGCGCGGAAAAAGTGACAGCCTCCGAGGTCGAGGATGTGTCGGTTTTTCCCATGGCCATGCCGATGCTGGCGGGACCGGGCGCAATCGCGGCGATTATGTTGCTGATGAATGAGGCCAATGGAATGGCGCAGACGCTGGAAGTGTTCGCCGCGCTTGCCGCTGTCCTGGTGCTTACCGCAATAGCATTGGTCGCAGCGGGGCCGCTGATCCGGCTGCTGGGTGACAAGGTGGAAGCCGTTATCACCCGCTTGCTCGGCGTGCTGCTCGCCGCGCTCGCCGCGCAATACGTGATTGACGGGCTGAAGGGTTCGTTCGGGATCTGAACTCGCAGCTCGGCAGGGCTGCGCAAATCCTATTGCAAAGTCATGATCTCTTCGCCGCCATCGCTGCGGCCGAAAAACTGCATCAGTTGCACCAGCAGCTCGCAACGGACCGAAAGGTTCTCCGCCTCGAGCAAGGCCTGCTTTGACGCGGGATCGAATGGCGCGATCTGTGATACGCCGTTGATGAGCGATTGATCGTCAAGCCGCTCGACCGAGTCCCAATCCACCGAATAGCCTTGCCGCGCGGCAAATTTGCGCGCTTCGGCCTCAAAACCGCCGCGCTGGGCGTAGCTCAGCGTTTCGTTTTCATCGTCATCGATGAGCTCCGCCTCAACCTGCCTGAACGCTGTCGCCACATCCAGCTCGCGGATCAGGCGAAAGCGGCTCTGCCCTTCGAGGATGAGGTTGTATCGCCCGTCGTCCATCGCTTCGACCTCGCCGATCCGCCCGATGCAGCCAACGCTGAACAGCGGCGCACCATCGACTGGCTTCTGCGGCTGGATCATGGCGATCCGCCGGTCCCGCACCAACGCATCACCCACCAGCGCGCGGTAGCGCGGCTCAAAGATATGCAGCGGCAGTTGCAGCCCCGGAAACAGCACGGCGCCGGGAAGGGGGAAGATTGAAAGGCGAACGGACAAGGCGTTTATCCGAACAGGATTTTTGAAAGGCGCCGGCGGGTGGCAACAACCCATTCATCCTCAAGACCGATGGCCTCGAAGATCTGGAGCAATTTGGCGCGAGCTGCGCCATCATTCCATTCCCGGTCTTCTGCGATCATGCCAAGCAGCATGTCTGCCGCCGCGTCCCGCTGGTTCGCGGCAAAAGCAGCCTCGGCATAGGCAAGGCGCGCGTCCATGTCTGCGCCATCCGCTTCAGCGGCTACTTGCAGGGACGCAAGTTCACCCTCGTCAACCTGCGTGTCGGCCAGCTCCAGTGCGCTTTTGGCGGCGGCTATGGCGGGATCTCCAGCCAACTTCACGTCGGCTTCTACGGCGGAGAGAACCTGTCTGGCCTCGTCAATCTGTCCCATCTGCACCAAAGCTTTGATCAGACCGGCATGCGCTGCCGCATGATCGCTCGCAAATTCGGTGATCTGCGCGAAGATGCCTGCGGCGCGCTGCGGATCGCCTTCACCCAGTGCCGCCTCACCCATCGCAAGGAATTGCTCGATCTCCTCGGCTGATGGGCCTTGCGCCGCGCCGTCTGCCGCGTCTCCGGCCTGAACCGGAAGCTGTGATAGCAGCTGATCGAGCACTTGCTTCAGTTGGGATTCGCTGCGCGCATTCGTAAGGTCGGCAACCGGTTGACCCTGAAACATGGCGTAGACGGTGGGAATCGATTTCACCTGAAACTGGCCTGCGATGAACTGTTCTTCATCGACATTAACTTTCGCCAGGACCACGCCTTTTTCGGCGTATTCAGCGGCGATCTTTTCCAGCGTTGGTGTCAGCGCTTTACACGGCCCGCACCATTCCGCCCAGAAATCCAGGATCACCAGTTTGGTCTGCGATGGGTCGACCACGTCCTTGCGAAATCGTTCGACGGCTTTTTGCTCTTCGATGTTGAGACCCATGCTGGCCAAGGGAATACTCCTGTTTCAATTCTGCGGTTCGCGCACACCCATGTGGGGCGTTTTGCTGCGATGTGAAGCGTTGTTCATGCTTGCAGCATGCGCTGCACCTTCCGCGAAGGGCGATCAAGGATAATTCAGGCGATTTTTAGGCTTGCAGGGAGTGAAAGGCGCTGTTAGACGCGCCGCCTCCCCAGCAGACAGGCATTGAAAGCCGAATCTGCTGAGCGCCAGTGAGCGGGCGTAGCTCAGGGGTAGAGCACAACCTTGCCAAGGTTGGGGTCGGGCGTTCGAATCGCCTCGCCCGCTCCATTTTTCCGACAATCAGCGTTTTCGCTCCGCTTTGCGGTGCGCGCTTTTTGTCGTGTCCAATTCGTCATTTATCGAGTCTCGGATGAAAGGGGGGTTGATCGGCTAGCGAATGGCGTTAGGGACGTGATACGTTATCACATAATCTCTTGCAATGGATCATTCATGACCTCTCTCGTCTCCCGCACGGCCATCGCCGCTGCTCTGATCACATTTCCCTTTTCTGCTCCTGTTTTTGCACAGGAGCAGCCGGCATCGGAGGCTGACCAACGCCTCGAAGATGATCTTCACAATCGCCAGACCGATTATCAGGGCAACATAATCGTTAGCGCCGAAGGCCTCGAGCAGCTCGATATTCTTGCAGGCACTAGCGTGTACGAGGCCGAAGAAATCCAGCGCAATCTTAGCGGGCAAATCGGCGATGTACTTGCCAAGCTTCCCGGTGTTTCCGCCTCGGGGTTTGCACCGGGCGCATCGCGGCCGGTTTTGCGCGGCTTTCAGGGAGAGCGCGTGCGTGTCTTGATCGACGGGATCGGAACCGCTGACGTTTCCAACACATCGGTTGATCACGCCACTTCGATCGATCCGCTGACTGCAGAACGTATCGAAGTGCTCCGCGGCCCGGCAGTGCTGCTGTTCGGTAGTCAGGCCATCGGCGGCGCGGTGAATGTCATCGACAAGCGCATTCCAACCCGCGTTCCGGATGAAGGTTTCCACCTCGATGCGCTCGCAGCGGTTGATACTGCAAGCGATCTGCGCACCGCCGGTGCCTCGCTGGACATTCCCATTGGCGAGAGTTTTGTTGTGCACTTCGATGGAAGCTGGCGTGAAACGGATGATCTGGAGATCGGCGGTTTCCAGGTTGCACCGGAGCTGCGCGCCGAACTGCTCGAAGAAGCAGCGGAAGAGGAAGCTGAAGGCGAATTCGAAGAGGCAGAGGAGTTTCGCGAAGCCGCCGAGCAACGCGGCTTCATCCCCAACACCGGCACCGAAACATGGACGGTTAACGCCGGCTTTGGTGTCATTCTGGGCGAAAGCACCTTTGGCGCGTCGGTAGGCTATTACGACACCGATTATGGCGTTCCCGGTCGACCAGGCGCCGGGCATCATCACGGTGAAGAGGGTGAAGAAGGCGAAGAAGAAGGCGAAGAGGAAGAGGGCGAGGAAATCGTCACAATCGGCCTCGAACAGTTCCGCGCCGACTTCAAAGCGGATATAGATCTGGGTGAGGGGTTCTTCTCCCAGTTGAAGCTGCGCGCTGGCTATTCCGATTACACCCATACCGAATTCGAAGGCGACGAGGTTGGCACCGTGTTCGAAAGCGACAGCATCGAAACGCGGCTTGAGCTCGTACAGAATGAAAGCGGACCTTCACGCGGCTCGATCGGGGTTCAGTATCGCCACCGCGATTTCTTTGCGGAGGGCGCTGAAGCCTACGTACCGCCAAACGTTACCGATCAGTTCGCGGTTTTCGCGCTGCAAGAATTTGGCACCGGGCCATTCCAGATCGAGGCAGCGGGCCGGTTCGAGACGACCAATGTTGAGGACACGGTCAACAATGTTGAACGCGATTTTGACACCTTTTCTGGCGCGGTTGGCTTCATCTTCGAGGGAGACGAGGCGCTGCGAGCCGGTGTCAACCTCTCCCGCGCGGAGCGCGCGCCAAGCGCTGAGGAGCTGTTTTCGGATGGTCCGCACATCGCGACACAGGCGTTTGAAATTGGTGATCCTGACCTTACAACCGAAAGCGCCTGGGGCGTCGAAGCGTTCGTGCGCGGTTCGGTTGGCACGGCGCAGTTCAACTTTGCCGTGTTCCAGCAATGGTTTGACGATTACATCTACCTGACCGAAACGGGCCTGGAGGAGGACGAGCTTCCGGTGTTTGTCTATCTGCAGCAGGACGCGGATTATTTCGGGGTCGAAGGGGAGGTCACTTTCCCGATTTTCGACAATGGCGGCTTTGGTTTGATCGCGGACCTTTCTGGTTCCTATATCGACGCGGAACTGGGTGACGGAACAGCTGTTCCGCGGATTCCGCCGATTAGCCTTCTGGGTGCACTTGAGGCCCAGACAGAAGCATTCGATGTGCGCGGTGAAATACAGTGGTTCGGCGAGCAGGACGAGGTTGCTGCATTTGAAACACCAACCGATGATTTCGCGCTCGTCAACTTCCTGGTGTCCTGGCGCCCGCTTGAGAACCGCGAGAATGTGACTGTGCAGCTCTCAGCGGACAACATCTTTGACGTGGTCGGGCGCCGCCATGCGAGCTTCACCAAGGACTTCGTGCCGCTCGCAGGGCGCAATATCCGCGCAAGCGTGCGGCTCAGCTTCTAACAGATCGGACCCTCTCCGATTTGCCAAAGAGCGGAACCAGCATCAGCCGGTTCCGCTCTTATGGTTTAGCTTTCTGCCGCGAATGTCAGGTTGGCATGTTCCTCTAGCCGCTTAACCAGAGCTTCCCCAAGGAACGATCCGGGCGTGCCGATACCGCCGGGCGCATCGCTTTGGGTCAAGGCAATGCCCGTCTCGGCGATCATCCGGCTGGTCGATCCATAACCCGGATCGTACTTGCCTTTGACGCCGTAGTGGAAGCTCGTCCCGTCACCCATCTCGGCGACAAACAGGACGTCGTAAAAGCCGTTCTCGCGTTCTTCCTTTGACGGCCCTTCACCCGGCTTTGGTGGCTTGGCGCCGAACGGGTTCTTCATCATCTCAGCCACCGCATTGGCAGCCGCTTTGCCCGCTTCGCCAGGGCTGGTGAGCATCATCTCGTCATAGACGAAGTCCTCCCCATAAGGGTGGCCGAGCAGGAAGTTGGTGCGGTGCACGTTTTTGGTGTTGATTGGCGCCATCACAAACGGTGCAGCCCACTTGTCGAGGTCTTTCTCGTATGCGGGAACCATGCCGCTGGGCTGGCTCGGCCCGTCAAAGCCCGGTGCCAGCGCAAACGGATCGCGCAGCACATTGATGATCTTCGGGTTCTTCGCCGCGGCCTTCATCGTCGCGCCGAGGCTCGCCGCAGTGCCGCCCGAGAAGGTGCCAGCCATCGCACGCACGCGCCCGCGAATGCGCGGTGCAGGCTTGCCAAAGCGTTCCTTGGCGGTCTTCTGCGTCATCATCACGCCGAGGTCGAAGGGGATGGAATCGAACCCGCTGGAGAAGCAGATGCGCGCGCCTGATTTCTTGGCGTCGGCCTCGTGCTGGGCGATTTTCTCCGCCATCCAGGCCGGTTCGCCTGAAAGGTCGGCATAGTCCGTGCCGGTCTTCACACAGGCCGCGACGAGGTTGTCGCCGTAAAGCTGGTACGGGCCGACTGTTGTTATCACGACCTTGGTGCGGTTGCACATCGCTTCGAGGTCAGCGGGATCATCGGCATTGGCGACCACCAGCGGCGTATCGGCAGGTGCGCCGATCTCGTCGCGCACAGCCTCCAGCTTCTCCTGAGAGCGGCCCGCCATCGCCCATTTCGGGCCGTCTTGGCCGTTGCCATAGTGCTGGTCCAGATACTCGGCGACGAGGCGGCCGGTGTAGCCGGTGGCGCCATAGACGATGATGTCGAACTCGGGATTGGCCTTGGGGGTGCTCATATGTCTCTCCTTTGACGCAGGTGATGCGCGCGGTGCTTCACAGAGTCAAAGCCGCTAGGGCAAGGCCGGTTCCATGAAGCGGTCATGTGGGAGACATGGAACACACGTTACACGGTCCTAGGCGCAGAAAGTGCGAGCGAACGCCGGGAGAAGATGGGGCCGGGAAGCGGGGAACCGGACCGAAGAAATCATGCCGCCAACCATGGCGAGCTGTGCGTGAGTAGGAAATTGGTAGCGTGCACCGAACCCGGGGCACGCTACCGTTCATCTTGTCTGCCTGTCAGGGCGAAGTTTTCACATAGACGTCGTAATATTGAAATCCGCCATATCCCATCAGGCCCTGAATATCGGCGAAGTACATATGGTTCGGAAAGTTTGTATCGCCGCGGCCCTTGATAATTCCCACGGCGGTATTTTGAAGTATCACCGGACCACCGGAATCACCGCCGACCACAAACGGTTTGCCGTCAGGGGGCGATGCTCTGAAAAATACGCCGACAACCCCTCGGTTGTCGATGGTCCTTTCCCATTTCGATTCCAGTTTGCCGCACCGAATGCTGGTTGGATTGGTCGCAGTGCCAAAGGCACAAACGTCCCATCCAAGCGGAAGATCGCCAGCGAAAGTCGTTTTCGTGATAGTCTCGCGATAGTATCGTGTCTTGTAGGTTTCGTTTGGATATGTGTGGCTGGACGTCGAGTTCATGATCTGGAAGTCGAAACCCCAAGTCTCACTGTTTTTGTAAACCCGTTCGACGACATTGAAAGTCCGGCCGTCGAGAGTGACGCGGCTATCGCAATGGCCGGCGGTCAGGATCATATTTTGGCCATTCGCCAGCACATTGAAGCCAGCGGTGCAATTTTCGCTGGTGCCTCGCAGCAGCTTCCCGCCATAAATCGTCGCAGCGTTTTGCATGCCGCCTTCCACCGGAATGATTTCGACGTTGCGATTAACAGCTAGATCGCGTGGAAGGTCGGCCTTTACTGCATCGGGATCGGTTGTGCGCAGAAGGATTTTTCCCTGCCAGATATTGGCTTCGACAGCAAAATAGTACGAACCGTCTGTCTTGAGCCGCTTTGCGACACGCTCTTGCAATGCGCGGAGTTGCATCAACGGGATTTCAGCCTGCTCGACAACGAACTTGGGATCTTTTGTGATTGTCCGCAAAAGCCCTTCACCTTGGCCAGTCATTTTGACCACGACGCGAAATTCCGGGCTGTGTTCGACATAAAGGCCGCCGAACTGGTTCGGATATTTTTCGGTCAACGCTTTTTCGACGGCGATTATCTCATCGAGCTGGCCCAGCCGTTGTTCTGCGACTTGGGCAGAAACGCCGTGCTTTTGCGCGTATGCTTGGGATACAGGCGTGCCGCGTTCGTTTTCCGTCTGTGCAAAAATGGTAGTCGGGATCAACGCCGATGCAGCTAGCATCAGCGAAATGGGAGCTTTCATGGTATTTCTCCGGTCAGGCGGTGGAAACGGCGAAGTATGGCCCAGGGCAACCTTCCCGATCCTTTTCAGGAAGGGGGACCCTGTCCGAACTTCTGAAAGTCGATCCCGCGAGTGTGATCGACTTGCCGACGGCCACCCGACCGCGCGTCTCCGGAAGCACGATGAACAAACGCGTTCCTTCCAGAGAATATTCGGTTCCCTCCGGCCAAAGAAGCGTACCATTGAAACGTCCGCCCGAAAGCGTCACGCAGTCGCCGGTAACGTTGATTGTGCCACTGGTCGAAGCCGTATTGAGAACACTTGGCCGACTCGCGATCGTATCGAATGGATTTGTGATCAATCGCGCGTTCGGGACAGTAGTGTAGCTTGTCGGGATTGTGGTACAACTTGCCAGAACAAGCATTGACAAGACAATTAAGCTTCGCATCGGACACCTCGACCAATTAAATGTCTTGTCCCAGCGAAGGTTCCCTGCAATTTGAATTATTTACGCTGTCTCGATTTACTTGAAGCGCTTTAGAAATGTTGCGGTGTACTGCGGCCTTTT
>CALLQC010000066.1 GCA_938015255.1 uncultured Erythrobacter sp. | reverse complement strand
AAATCCGGGGGCGAGAGGCTTGAAGCTTCATAGCCCGCACGGGTAGCACGGCGGGACACTTGAAAGAGGCCTCGCCACTTGCTCATCGCGCTTTTGTCTGCCCGGAAACGCTCCGACAATGGAGAATTGCGCGCACTTCTGTCCATTGCAGGAAGAAGCGTGCTTGAATGGCAGGCCCGGCAGATGCTGAAACTGGGCTGCCAGCGGATTATCTGCCTGTGCAAGGAGCAATCTGACGGGCTGGTCGATCTGCAACGTAAGTTGGAAGCTGACGGCTGCGAATTTCATCTCGCGCGATCCACTCTTCAGTTTGTCTCGCTATTAAAAAACGATGATCGCATTTGCCTGATGGCAGATGGATTGTGGCTGGACGCTGCTGCACTGCCTCCAAACGTACAGCCCGGTGGCGAAATCAATAAGTCGGTGCTTACAATTCCCGCGGGTCATGTCCTCAGCGAAGGATATCATGATGATTTTGAACGGATTGACGCAGAGCGACGCTGGGCGGGGGTGGCATTCACGTCATCAAACACTGCCCAGAAACTCTCTGAGATGCCGGCCGATGGAGAAGCCATGTCGCTGTTGGTGAGGCTTTCCTTGCAGGCCAAGACCCCGACCCTTCCGATAGAACCGCCGGCCAACCCTCAGACTGGGTGGACCATTGTGGGTGATATTCAAGCAGCAAACGCAATTGAACGGGCGCTGATTGATGAAGTATCAGCTGAAGGCCTCGAACTGCGCCCATTCGATCTTGTTACAAGGATCGTTTCGAAGACCTTTGCGCCAAAGGGGTTGAGGCAGGGCTGGCCGATCTGCGCCTTCGCGACTGTGGTAGCTTTGGCTGCCAGCACCATTGCGTCTTTCAAGGGGATGGGGGTTCTGGCCGTTTCATTCGCAGCACTGGGGGCGCTGGCGGCATCCTTTGCCAATGCATGGAAGACCCTGTGCGAAGGCGTTTTGGGAGAGAGGAAGTCAACAGTTTCACTCTTTTTCAATGGCATAATTGATGTTCTTATCGCGTTTTCATTAAGTCTCCTGGTGTATTCTCTCACTTCGGCAATCGCTCTGGCAGCACTCCCCGTGTTGTTCATTGGGATTGCAAGGCTCGCAGAAACAGCGCCTCCAGAGACAGCAACCGCGCTATGGAAAGACCGCACATTAGGTCTAGTCCTTCTCACAGTGGCAGCAGCTTTTGGAATCCTGGTCGAAGCAATCGCCTTTTTAAGCGTTGCCGCGTTATTACACATGTTAATCGCGTATCGCAGACGGCGTGATAACAGCCCTTTAACCATAGTCGAGTAAGGGCAGAGGTATGGGAAAGTCTGCCAACCATACATCCGGTTCTGCTTCGGACGCAGATGACCGGGCAACCGCGATTGAAGCGGTGCTGAAGGGTAGTCTGTCGCGCGGGGATCGGGCTCTGCGAGGGGTTCCTCCGGTTTTGACCCATTTGCTCGCCAGTACAGGGCAAACCCTGGTTACCGATGCTATCGTCGCAAAACTGCGCGGAATGCTGCATTCGCTTGCCGAGCAATTAATCGCAGCCAAGCGAGCCAAAAGCGATGACGGCGATCTCGCAAGCTCGGCAGACCGGCTTTCCGACTATCTAACGGCTGATTCCATCATTCTGAGCTATTGCTACGCTCTCGCGATGGAAGGATACCTGACAGAGAGGCTGGAGCGCCGAGCATCGATCGATCCGGTTCTGACCCCGCTGATGCAAGAGCTTATCGCTTCGCAAAGCGACGAGACTGCTGAAGTCGCAATGGCCGCACTCGCCGCGCAATCGCGGTTTATGCAGACCCAGCGGCGAATGGAACTGCCCCTGGCCGAACTGCCTGCGGAATTGTTCCATGTTGTCTTGCGACGCTGGGAAACTGGTGTCCGCAATGATCCAGCGGTTTCCCCCGCAATCACTGCTCTGAAGGCCGATTATGATGAAGGCGCGAGCCGTGTTGGTCTGTTGGCGCGCCTGATTGCAGGCATGAAGGGCGGGGCAGTCGCAGCGCTTGAACTGGAACACGCTGGTTTCGCCCTGTTTGTCAGTGCGTTGTCCGCAAGAAGTCAGCAACCGCGCGAACTGGCCATTCTTGGTTGTCATGAAGATCAGGCTGCTCGGCTTATTCTAAGCCTTCGTGCCGCTGGCGCGGATGCAGGCGCTATAGAGCGCCAGTTCCTGCTACTCGAACCGAATGAGCGTCTGCCAGAATATATTGCTGAAATTGCCCCAGAACGGGCCAGTACCCTGCTTCGCAATTCCAATGCGCGCGATGCTGGGTGACGAGGCGCGACATGGAACGACGGGACGCCCTATACGCGGCACGCGGTATTACAGACGAGCGTGACCGGCTGCTTAGCGCGGACGATCCGCTCGCCGAGTTGCAGCAGTGCTGCGGGGGGGTAATTCCCGGCGATCTTGCAGTTCCAGCCCTTCGTGATCTTGTGAAGCAAGCGCGCAGCATGGGCCTTCGAATTGCGCGCGAATTTGGCGCCTATGACGGAACAGACATGGTCAGCGGATTTGCGCGGGTCCACCCCTTGGATGAAGATGAGGGCGGCGGGTGTGAGATCCTGCTGGAGAATTTGCACCATCAACCCGCCAACCACGGCTCAAGCCATGATATGGCGCAAAAGCTCGATGCAATCGACCGCGCATCGGCAGAAGTCACCGCCCGGCTTGATGGCGAACAACATCTGCAACTGATCGAAGCGGAGGAAGGCGATACTGGCGATCTCCTCGAAAGCGTGTTCGCTGCACCCGGCAAGGTCTGGACGGAATATGTCGAGTTGTCAGAGGTCGGTCATCAACAACCGCTCCATTGGAGGCTTCTGGATGGCGCGCGCTGCGCATTGCCCGGATCCGACAGAAATTGGCGCGTGCGATTGTTGCCAATCGGACCTGTAGAACCTGTTGTTCGAGGCTTTGACCTCTTATTTATCGCTGATGAGCCAAAGGCCGTGTCGGATGCGCAGGGCGAAAAGGTGAGCGCAGCGCAATCCCGCATGATCGGCCGCACGCTGACGCCAGTGCTGAGGCAACCGATCGCGCGTATCATCGCCAACGCAGAAACCATCCGCGCAAAACTCGCCGGGCCGCTTCGTTCGGAATACAGCGAATATGCTGGAAATATCGCGGCCGCGGGTCAGCACCTCTCCGGCATGCTGGATGATCTGGCCGACCTCGAGGTTGTGGAAGAGGCAGGCTTTACGACCATCCGTGAAAAGGTGAATCTCGCAGATGCAGCGCGGCGCGCCGGGGGAATTCTGGGTGTGCGCGCCCAGGGTCGCTCAATCACACTCGATTTGCCGGAAGGCCAGGATGATATCGTCGCCAAGGCAGAATTCCGCCGTGTGCTGCAAATCCTGATCAATCTGATCGGCAACGCTATTGCGTATTCACCGCATGGCACCACGATCAGCGTGACAGTTGCAAACGGATCAGCGGGCTCTGTCCATGTATCCGTCGCCGACCAGGGGGCAGGGATTACGCCAGAGCAGGCGGCGCGGATCTTTGACAAGTTTGAACGGCTAGGCCGCGACAGTGATGGAGGAAAAGACAAGGGGTCCGGCCTTGGTCTTTATATCTCGCGTCGTTTGGCCAGAGCGATGGATGGTGACCTCACCGTCGGCGACGTGAAACGCAGTGATGATGAAGAGGCCACTGGCGCTGTATTTACACTTTCACTTCCCGGTCACGCGCTCTGAACGCCTGTATTTAACGAGCTTGCAGGGCCAAGAAAGCAACCAGAAATACCAAGGGCGACCTCTGCCACCCGAACTGGGAGCAGGGATCGCCCAATTTTTCTAAGCTTGCGAGCGTTTAGCGTTTGTCGATCGGCACGTAGTCACGCTCGGTCGGGCCCGTGTAAAGCTGACGCGGACGACCGATTACCTGACCTGGATCGGAGATCATTTCGTTCCACTGTGCAACCCAGCCCACCGTCCGTGCGAGCGCGAACAGGGCAGTAAACATCGTAGTCGGGAAACCGATTGCCGATAGAATGATGCCGGAATAGAAATCGACATTCGGGAACAGCTTTTTCTCGCGGAAATAGTCGTCGCTAAGAGCGATCTCTTCAAGCCGGAGCGCTGTTTCAAACACCGGATCCTTCACATCCAAAGCTTCGAAAACCTCGCGGACCGTCTTTTGCATAACGGTCGCACGCGGATCGTAGTTCTTGTAGACCCGGTGACCAAAGCCCATCAGACGGAACGGGTCGTTCTTGTCCTTTGCACGCTCGATATAGTGCGGGATCTTGTCCGGCGTACCGATTTCGCGGAGCATGTTGAGCGCCGCTTCGTTGGCGCCGCCATGTGCGGGGCCCCAAAGGCAGGCAATACCGGCCGAAATGCAAGCGAACGGGTTCGCCCCGGAAGAACCGGCGAGCCGGACGGTTGAAGTAGATGCGTTCTGTTCATGATCGGCGTGCAGGATGAAAATGCGGTCCATCGCTTTTTCAACTGCCGGGATGACTTCATATTCCTCGGCCGGAACGCCGAAAGTCATGCGCAGGAAGTTTCCTGTGTAACTCAGCGAGTTATCCGGATGCATCATCGGCTGACCGATGGAATACTTGTAAGCGTTCGCAGCGATCGTCGGCATCTTTGCGATCAGGCGATGCGAGCTGATCTTGCGATGCTCAGGATCCGAAATGTCGGTGCTGTCGTGGTAAAAAGCGGAAAGGGCGCCGACTACGCCGCACATGATCGCCATCGGGTGCGCATCTCGGCGGAAACCCTGATAGAACTGGCGCATCTGATCATGCAGCATGGTGTGACGCGTGATTGTATAGGTGAAATCATCAAGTTCATCCGCGCTTGGAAGTTCACCATTCAGCAGCAGGTAGCTGACTTCCATAAAGCTCGAATGTTCAGCCAGCTGACCTATCGGATAACCACGGTGCAGGAGAACACCTTCGTTACCATCGATATAGGTCAAGGCGCTTTCGCAGCTTGCCGTTGATTTATAGCCCGGATCAAATGTGAACTTACCGGTTTGCCCGTACAGTTTGCGAATATCGACCACATCCGGACCGGTGCTGCCCTGGAGCACGGGAAATTCGTGAGTTTCGCCGCCGATTTCAAGTTTGGCGTTTTGATCTGCCAAGATTTATCTCCTGCTCAATTCTTGCCTAGCCTTCGCACTCACGCAGCCTGTGCGTCGAGCCGGGCGAGGGCTTCTTCCCGTCCCAGAAGGACCAGAACATCGAAAATACCGGGCGATGTTGTCGTTCCGGTGAGGGCAGCCCGCATCGGCTGCGCCAGCTTGCCAAGTCCCAATTCCAGTTCCTCAGCGAGCGCTTTCGTAGTGGCTTCGAGAGCCTCGATTGTCCAGCTATTTTCGCGTTTCAAAGCGTCAGAAACGGCAGACAACCTTGCCCTAGCTTCATCGTCCAAAAGGCCGGCTGCCTTTTCAGTCATCTCCAGCGGACGTCTGGCGAACAGAAAGCCTGCGCCTTCAGCGACTTCGTGCACGCTTTTCGCACGGGTTTTTAAGACGGGCATGGCCTGTGTGAGCAGATCCTTGTCCACCTCGCCCGCGATCATTGGCGCGGTAAGTTCCGCCAGCATCGCATCATCCGCCTCGCGGATGTAGTGCCCGTTCAGATTGGCTAGCTTTTTCGTGTCGAAGCGTGATGGGCTTTTGCCCACACCGGACAGGTCAAACAATTCAATCGCTTCGGCGCGGCTGATTTCTTCGCGGTCTCCGTGACCCCAGCCAAGACGGAGCAGATAATTGAACAGTGCGTCGGACAGTATGCCGAATTCATCGCGATATGCCTCGACCCCTAGCGCCCCATGGCGTTTGGAAAGCTTCGCTCCATCAGATCCGTGGATCAGAGGAATATGGGCATAGGTTGGCTGCGCCCAAGCGCCTTCGATTGCATCCATCGCAGTGTAAATAGGCAGTTGGCGAAATGCATTGTTGAGATGATCATCCCCGCGGATGACATGCGTGACGCCCATATCCCGGTCGTCAACAACCACCGCCAGCATATAGGTGGGTGTGCCGTCAGCCCGAAGAATTATGTAATCATCCAACTCGTCATTCTTGACCGAGACTTTACCCTGAACCTCGTCTTGAATGACCGTCTCGCCGCCTTGCGGGGTCTTGATCCTGACTGTGAATGGCGCACCGTCTGGCGCTTCAGACGGGTCACGATCACGCCACCTGCCGTCATATCGCATTGGCTGCTTGTTCGCGCGCTGCTGGGCGCGCATCTCCTCAAGCTCCTCCGGTGTCGCAAAGCAGCGATAGGCATGACCCGCCTCCAACAGCTTGTTCGCAACTTCTGCATGACGCTCGGCGCGTTTCGACTGGAATGTGGGTGCGTCGTCATAGTCCAGGCCAAGCCAATCCAGCCCGTCAAGTATCGCGTCAATCGCTTCCTGCGTTGAACGCTTCTTGTCCGTATCCTCAATCCTAAGCAGCGCTTTGCCTCCGTGATGGCGGGCATAGAGCCAATTGAACAGCGCCGTTCGCGCCCCACCGATATGCAGGAAACCGGTGGGCGAGGGCGCAAAGCGCGTCACTACGCCTGAATTTTTTGGGCCGCTTTCGCTTGCCATCTTGTTCAAATTCCTTTTCAATTCAACCCGATTGGCTTCGGGGGGAAGCACCTTGCGCGATGCGCCGATAGTGCCCTTGGGCGATGGTGCTGCCGATGCGACCATCGCAGAAAATGTTGCAATGCAGCGCCCTTGGCAAAGGGGCGCGAGGTTGTCCAGCATTGCTCGCCGTTTGGGCGATGGCGCAGAGGATTTTCTTGCATCTGCTGGATTTGATCGCGCACCGTGGTTGGCGGTGATGTTTGGCAGCGGAATTCTGGGCTGGTTTGTCCTCAATAATCCGTGGCAATGGACCTTTGCGATGTGCTGCTGCGCTTTCGCGGCCCTGGCCGCTGCCGCGATGTGGAAGGGAGAATCTGATCGAGATTATCTGCGGTCCAGCATTATCGCATGCGCAGCGCTTTTTGCGCTCGGAATTGCGGTTGTGTGGGTGCGGTCTGAAACGGTAGGTGCCCCTGCCATCGAGCGACCTGTAATTGAACGCATACAGGGTTATGTTCTTGAGCGCGAAGATCAGCCTGCGCAAGGCAGAACGCGTCTGACACTGGCTATACGCGACGCTGAAAGCGGCGAGAGTCGCAAGATCCGCGTCAATGTACCGTTCGAAGCGCTGAGCTCAATCGAAGGAGGGTTGGGGGCGGTCGGCGAGGGTGCGATAGTGCGTGCACGTGTCCGCCTGATGCCTCCAGCTTCTCCCTTGTTGCCGGGGGCTTACGATTTTGCGCGGGCAGCGTGGTTTAAAGGATTGTCTGCAACCGGCAGCGTAATGGGCGCTGTCGAACTGGTCGAACCAGCGCCCAAGAGGCGCGGCCTTTCAAGCCTTCAAAGAACATTGTCCAGCCATGTAAGATCCCAAGTCGATGGATCAGCTGGCACTATCGCTGCTGCTTTTGCGAGCGGTGATCGAGGTGCGATAACCGAGGCTGACGAGGACGCGATGCGGGACGCGGGCCTGACGCACCTTCTCTCGATCAGCGGTCTGCATGTCAGCGCAGTCATTGCTGCTGCGTATATCCTTGCTCTCAGGATCCTGGCGTTGGTCCCGGCAATCACCCTGCGTGTGCGCTTGCCTGTTTTGGCTGCAGGTGTCGGGGCGCTAGCCGGGATCGGTTATACATTGCTGACCGGGGCAGAGGTGCCGACCGTCCGCAGCTGCGCCGCGGCAATGCTGGTGTTGATTGCGCTCGCTCTGGGCCGTGATGCACTGTCATTGCGGATGGTCGCTGTGGCTGCGGTTTTTGTTTTGCTGCTGTGGCCAGAGAGTATCGTCGGGCCCAGCTTCCAAATGAGCTTTTCAGCAGTACTGGCCATTGTTGCGCTGCATTCTTGTACACCGGTGAAAACCTTCCTGGCACCGCGCGAGGAAGCTTGGTGGAAACGGCCTGGGCGTCAGGTTTTGATGCTCTTTTTGACAGGCCTGGTCATCGAGATCGCACTTATGCCGATCGTCCTGTTCCATTTTCATCGTGCCGGAATCTACGGAGCTGCCGCCAATGTGATTGCCATCCCGCTGGTAACGTTCGTTTCCATGCCGTTGATCGCCATTGGGTTGGCGGCGGACACTATTGGATTGGGAGCGCCATTCTGGTGGCTCGTCGAACGCTCGCTCGATTTGCTCGTGGCGATAGCGCACTTCACTGCCGCGCAGCCTGGCTCTGTGAAGCTGATGCCGCAGATGGGGTATGGTACCATCGGTCTGTTCGTGATTGGCGGCCTGTGGCTGGCTTTGTGGAGTGGGCGCGCCCGATTGTTTGGTTTTGTCCCGGTCGCTGCCGCTACTGTGTTTCTTCTTGCCACGCCGATTCCGGACATTCTCGTTGGAAGAGAGGGGAGGCATGTCGGGATCACGGTCCTCGGTGAGGACGGAAATCGTAGATTGATTTCCTTGCGTGACAGCCGCTCTTCCTATGCCCGCGACAATCTGATGGAGCTGTCAAGCGTTACTAGCGAGCCTGTTGCAATTGGTGACTGGAGAGGTGCGAATTGCTCCCCGGAATTTTGCCTTGTCACCCTACAGCGCGGGCAACGAGATTGGAGGGTGCTGATGGCTCGCAACAGAGACCTCGTCGAAGAGCGCGCATTAGCTGCCGCCTGCGAACGCGCAGATATCGTGATTGCGGACCGCTTTCTGCCGCGATCCTGCAAGCCGCGCTGGTTGAAAGCCGATCGGAGAATGCTGGCACGAACAGGCGGGCTCGCCATAAGTCTTGATCGGGAGGCGGTTACCAGCGTCTCTGCGGCGCAAGGTGAGCACGGTTGGTGGCGATCATCGCAACCGAACCGCAGCGGGGCAGGGCAGTGACTGCCTGCCCCGCGCAGGACGGATCAGTGATAACGGCGAAGTAATCCAGCCAGCCTGCCTTGCACCTGAACTTCAGCAGCACCGTAGACTTGCGGGTCGTAGGAAGCATTGGCCGGGTCCAGCCTGACCATACCGCCATCCTTGTGCAAGTATTTCAGTGTCGCTTCCTCGCCGCGCACCAGCGCCACCACAATTTCACCATCGCGGGCGCTATCAGTCCGGCGGACAAGGGCAAAGTCGCCATCGAAGATCCCCGCTTCGATCATCGAATCGCCCGATACTTCGAGTGCATAGTGTTCACCCGGACCGAGCAGCGCGGCCGGCACAGGCAGCGAACTTTGCCCCTCCAGAGCCTCAATCGGCGCGCCAGCAGCAATGCGGCCGTGCAGCGGTATCTCGATGACATCGTTCGCCGGCTCAGGGGCATTCTTGATCACCTGAGAGCCTGATGCGACTGCGTCGTTCGCTATCTGCGCCATTCGCGGTGCTGGCGTAGCATCTTCAGGCTGCTTGATCACTTCAAGCGCGCGTGCCCTGTTAGGAAGGCGGCGAATAAAGCCGCGCTCTTCAAGTGCCGAGATCAGGCGGTGCACGCCTGACTTGCTCTTGAGATCCAGAGCTTCCTTCATTTCTTCAAAACTGGGCGAAATGCCTGTCTCTTCCAGACGCTGCTGGATAAACTGGATCAATTCGTGCTGCTTTGCGGTCAGCATTGGAGTTCACTCCCTAAAACGCACTGTATCGCATGGTCATCTAAAACCATCAGTGCCGGTTCGGCGCGCACGCAGAGGCACCAGAACGGGGTGCGTGCCACGCGCATGTCGTCCGCCGATAAGGTGAACGAATGTGGAACGAATAGGCAACTCATTTAGACCTGTCAAGCAGGGCCGAGGCTCACAATCCGCAGAATTCAGCCATTATGGAGCTTATGTATCGAGAGTGCATCGCCCGGCTTCACCGCCGCCGAATGGGCAGGTCTGTCAATCAGGCAATTGGCCGCTGCCAAAGCCTGTAGTGCGCTGGAATCCTGAGATAGGGCGAGACGGACACTGCCATTCCCCTCAACCCCTCTCAGGAATTCACGCCGCGACCCGGTGGCAGGAATTGTGTCAGCTGCGCGTGCCATAAAGCCGTTGGGCAATGGTGAAGGATTCCCCATAGAAGCCCGGACAAGCGGCAAGCCGAACAGGAAACACGTAACAAAGCTTGATACAGGATTGCCGGGCAGGCCGAGAATGACCTGACGCCCCCAATCCTGCTGCTTTGTCGCTACCATTAATGGCTTACCTGGCTTGATCGCTACTTTCC